>JAQGJZ010000288.1 GCA_028290385.1 Enterovirga sp. | reverse complement strand
CTTCGCTTTCGCCCGCAAGAGCCGCGGTCGGGACAAGGGGGACTGCATTGGCGGGACCACTCTCAGGACGGCAGGCCCTCGTGACCGGCGGCAGCCGGGGCATCGGGCGCGCGGTCGCGGCGGCATTGACGAGCGCGGGCGCGCAGGTGGTCGTCCTAGGGCGTGATCAGGGCACCCTCGAAGCGGTGGTGGCGGCCGGAGAGGCGCATGGTCTGGCGGTGGCGGACGTTGCGGACCGCGCCGCGCTGCACGCCGCGATAGCGCGGGCGGCGGTCCCGATCGACCTGCTGGTGGCCAACGCGGGCAGCGCCGTCTCAAAACCCTTCGGCCGGACCGACGAAGCCGACTTCGCCGCGATGCTCGGGGTCAATCTGATGGGGGTCGTGCAGGCCATCCAGGCTGTCCTCCCGGGCATGACCGAGCGCGGCTTCTGCCGCATCGTCGCCGTCGCATCGACAGCCGGGCTCAGGGGCTATCCCTACGTGTCGGCCTATTGCGCGGCGAAACACGCGGTGGTCGGCCTGGTGCGTGCGCTCGCGCTCGAGACGGCCCGCACGGGCGTGACCGTCAACGCGGTCTGCCCGGGCTTCACGGATACCGACCTCGTCACCAATTCGCTGGAGCGCATCGTCGGCAAGACCGGGCGCACGCACGCGGAAGCGTTGGCCGAGCTGACGAAAGCGAATCCGCAGGGCCGGCTGGTGCAGCCGTCGGAGGTCGCCGATGCCGTTCTCTGGCTGTGTGGGGCGGGCGCCGCCTCCGTCACCGGGCAGGCGATCGCGATCGCGGGGGGCGAGATCTGATGGAGGACGCAAGGCTCCCTCTCGAGCAGCCGATCGACGCCGAGACGATCGCGGCCGAGCGCCCGGGCGACCACCGCGAGGAGCTGCGGCTCTGGCTGCGCATGCTCACCTGCACGACCATGATCGAGGGCGAGATCCGGCGCCGGCTCCGGCGCGACTTCGACGTGACGCTGCCGCGCTTCGACCTGATGGCGCAGCTCGACAAGGCGCAGGACGGCATGACGCTGTCCGACATCTCCAAGCGCATGATGGTGTCCAACGGCAACATCACGGGGCTCGTCGACCGGCTCGTCGCGTCCGGCCATGTGGCCCGGCGCGCCAGCGCCACCGACCGGCGCTCGCAGCTCATCAGCCTGACCGATCTCGGCCGCGCGGAGTTCCGCGCCATGGCGCAGGCCCATGAGGGGTGGATCGCCGAGTTGTTCGGCGGCCTCAACCGCGACGGGGTCGAGCGCCTCATGGAACTCCTCGCCCGCACCAAGAGCTCCGTCCGGGAGGCCAGCCGCAATGCCTGACCGGAGCTTCCTCGGCTGGCCGTTCTTCGAGGAGCGGCACCGCGTTTTCGCCGAGGCGCTGACCGCGTGGGCCCGGGAGACCGTGCCGCCACTGATCGACCACGCCGACGTCGACGGGTCGTGCCGAAGGCTGGTCGCGGCGCTCGGCGAAGGCGGCTGGCTGGAGGCGGCCGTGCCGGGCGCCGACGGGGCCGAGGCGCGGCACGACGTGCGCACGCTCTGCCTCGCCCGCGAGATCCTAGCCTACGAGAGCGGGCTCGCGGATTTCGCCTTCGCCATGCAGGGTCTCGGCAGCGCGCCGATCGTCCTGTTCGGCTCGCCCGAACTCAGGGCACGCTACCTGCCCGCGGTCGGGGAAGGCACGCGTATCGCGGCCTTCGCGCTCTCGGAGCCCGATGCCGGCTCCGACGTCGCCGCAATCGCCATGGCGGGCACGCCCGACGCCGGCACGCATATGCGGCTCGACGGCGTGAAGACCTGGATCTCGAACGGCGGCATCGCGGATCAGTATGTGGTGTTCGTCCGCACGGGCGAGGCGCCGGGCGCGCGCGGGCTCTCTGCCTTCGTGGTCGATGCCGACACACCCGGCCTGTCGGTCGAGGAGCGGATCGAGGTGGTCGCGCCGCATCCGCTCGCCACCTTGCGGTTCGACAATTGCCGCGTGCCGATCGAGCGCCGGATCGGGGCCGGCGGCGAGGGTTTCAAGATCGCCATAGCGACGCTCGACGTCTTCCGCTCGACGGTTGGCGCAGCGGCACTCGGCCTCGCCCGCCGCGCACTCGACGAGGCGCTGCACCACGCCTCGACGCGACAGCTCTTCGGCGCCCCGCTCGGCGACTTGCAGCTCACCCAGGCCGGGCTCGCGGACATGGCGACGGCGATCGATGCCGCGGCGCTGCTCGTCTACCGCGCAGCCTGGACCAAGGACGCGGGCGCCGCGCGCGTCACGCGTGAAGCCGCGATGGCGAAGATGCACGCGACCGAAAGCGCGCAGGCCGTGATCGACCGCGCCGTCCAGATCTTCGGCGGGCTCGGCGTGAAGAAGGGCGTCAAGGTCGAGGAGCTCTACCGCGAGATCCGGGCGCTCCGGATCTACGAGGGCGCGACCGAGGTGCAAAAGGTGGTGATCGCACGCGACCTCCTGAAAGGCGTCGCGGGAGCAGGCCCCGGAGGGGGCGCCCAATAAGAAAGCCGGGGATGGAGCGCTCGGACACGAGAACGGGGACCGGACGATGACGCGCTCAGCCCATGTCGACACCTTCGCGGCGGACAACCTGCCCCCGCGCGAGCAATGGCCGGTGATCCTGAACGACCATCCGGCCTACCAATACCCGGAGCGGCTGAACTGCGTCGTCCCGCTCCTCGACCGCTGGGTGGAGGAAGGCCAGGGCGACCGGCCGTGCCTGTTCAGCCCGGAGGAAACCCTCACCTATGCCGAGCTGCAGGCGCGGGTGAACCGCATCTGCAACGTGCTGGTCGGCGATTTCGGCATGGTGCCGGGCGCGCGGCTGTTCCTGCGCTCGGCGAACAATCCCTGGATGGTCGCGACCTACCTGGCGGGCCTCAAGGCCGGCATGGTCGTGGTCGCGACGATGCCCCTGCTGCGGGCCAAGGAGATCGCGTTTCCGATCAACAAGGCCAAGATCGCGGTCGCGCTCTGTGACGGCAAGCTCGCGGAGGAGATGGAGAGGGCGCGGCTGATCGCGCCGGGGTTGGAGCACGTCGTCTATTGGGGCGGCGGCGGGCCAGATTCGCTGGAGGCGCTGGTCGCCAAAGCCTCGCCCGACTTCACGGCCGTCGACTCTGCGGCGGACGATGTCTGCCTGATCGCCTTCACGTCCGGCACGACGGGCGAGCCGAAGGGCTGCATGCACTTTCACCGGGACATGCTCGCCATCTGCGATGGCTTCTCGCAGATGATCCTGAAGCCGGAGCCGTCAGACCGCTTCATCGGCTCGGCGCCCTTCGCGTTCACGTTCGGGCTCGGCATCGTGCTGTTTCCGATGCGGATCGGGGCCTCGTTCGCGGTGGTCGAGAAGGCGGGGCCGGATGAGCTGCCCGCGGCGATCGAGCGCTTCAAGGCGACCATCTGCTTCACGGCGCCGACGGCCTACCGGGCGATGATCCCCAAGCTCACGCAATATGACATGAGCTCGCTGCGCAAATGCGTCTCGGCCGGCGAGTCGCTGCCGAAGCCGACCTACGACGCCTGGCACACGGCGACCGGCATCAAGCTGATCGACGGCATCGGCGGCACGGAGGTGCTGCACATCTACATCTCCGCCCCGGAGGACGAGATCCGCCCCGGCTCAACGGGCCGCGCCATCCCAGGTTACGAGGCGAAGATCGTGGACGCGGAGGGCCGCGACCTGCCGCCCGGGACGATCGGCAAGCTCGCGCTGCGCGGCCCGATCGGCTGCCGCTACCTCGATGACCCGCGGCAGGCGAGCTACGTGCAGCACGGCTGGAACCTGCCGGGGGACAGCTTCATCAGTGATGAGGACGGGTATTTCTGGTACCAGGCGCGCTCCGACGACATGATCGTTTCCGCCGGCTACAACATCGCCGGGCCGGAGGTCGAGGCGGCGCTGATCACGCACCCGGCCGTGGTCGAATGCGGGGTCGTGGGCGCGCCCGATGCGGACCGCGGCCAGATCGTGAAGGCCTATGTCGTGCTCGCGCCGGGCCACCCGGCCGATGCCGCCACCGCCAAGGCGCTGCAGGAGCACGTGAAGGCCGAGATCGCGCCCTTCAAGTATCCGCGCTCGGTCGAGTTCGTCCCCGAACTGCC
>JAQGJZ010000262.1 GCA_028290385.1 Enterovirga sp. | reverse complement strand
TCCGCTCCCCTTGGCGATCGCGACGCTGGCGATAGGCCTTCTCTATTGCCTGCTGACGGGCGCGATGGTCCGGCTCTGGCGCCTGAGTTGGAAGTTCGGGGGCGTGATCCTCTACCCGCCGCTCATGGTCGCGCTGAGCCTCGCGCTCGGAATCGGCATCGGTTGGATTGGGGTCGCGCTTCTCGGCCTCGCGGTTCCGGTGCCCGACTGGCTCGGCTGGTTCCTGGCGCTCGCGATCGCCTATGGCGTGTTTCGGGCGACGTATCCGCTCGGCGAGCGCTGGTTCGTCTGGCACCTGATGCACGATTGGGTGTTCAACTGGCAGCACGGGACCGGCCTGCGGCCCGACTATGAAGCGCGGGTGGACGCCTTTGCGGCGCGCGTCGTCGAGGTGGCCCGGACGGGCACGGCGGACGAGGTGCTGATCGTCGGCCATTCCTCGGGGGCCGTGATGGCGGTCGAGGTGCTGGCGCGCGCCCTCGCCATCGATTCGGGCCTCGGCCGCAGCCCGGGCGAGGTCGCCCTCCTGACGATGGGCTCCTGCCTGCCGCTCGTCGCCGTGAACGCGCTCGCGAAAAGCTGCCGGGAGGGCATCCTCCGCATTGTCCGGGCGGAGCACGTGCTCTGGGTCGAGTACCAGGCCCCGCAGGACTGGCTGAACTTTGCCGGCTTCCATCCGGTGCGGGACCTGAGGCTCGCCGTTCCGCCCGAGGCCACCTTCAACCCGGTGATCCGTTCGCCCCGGTTCAAGGAAATCGTGACGCCGAAGACCTACGAGTCGCTGCGCTTCAAGCCGTTCAGGATGCATTTTCAGTTCCTGATGGCGAACGATCTCGAGGGTGAGTTCGACTACATCATGATGATCGTCGGGCCGGTCTCGCTCGCCGAGCGCGTCGCCGCCACGGCCTGAAGCTCGGGGCCTGTTGCCGGCCGCCGCTGTTCTCGAAAGTGCCTGCGCGGCGCGCCCGTTAACGCTCCTGCCAAGCTAGCCGGAACTCGGCTATTCCTTCAGTGTTCTATAGCCATCGCCGCTCGGCGGCTTTGACAGAGGCAACATCATGATTGGCTGGGCTTTGACCTTCCTGCTCGTCGCTCTCGTGGCGGCGGTGTTCGGCTTCGGCGGGATCGCGGGCACCGCGGTTGAGATCGCCAAGCTGATCTTCTTCGTCGCGATCGTGCTGTTTGCGATCTCGGCGGTGGTGGGCCTCCTGCGCGGGCGCTCGCCGACGGTTTAACGCGACAGACCGGGCGCCGATCGTCGGCGCTCGGTCACCTCGCCCGGCCGTCAGGCCGGGCCGTCATCACGAATCGCCGCCGGCCTTTGCCGTGCTCAGGCGGTCGAGAATCGAGGTCAGCCGGTCGGGGACGGGCTGCTCGACCAACTCCCCATACATGGCGCGAAGCTTGTCGCCGATCTGGGCCTGAATGACCCGATCCAAGCTGGGGTCCTGCTGAGGGCCTTCGGGCGTGCTCTGCTTCGATGCGGCTCCGGGATCTCGTCCATCCCGCTTCGGCGAGCCCGCCATGAATGACCTCTTTGTAAACATCAGAACGCAAAAATCGGTTCTCAACGCCTTAACGGCCATGTGGTTCCGGTGGGCGCTGGAACTTTCGCGAACCTTGCGGGTTGCCGGGCGATTGTCTACGAGCCCGCCTAACGGCTCGCAAATGTTTTGTCAGAGGCCTCTGGATGTCCGCAGCACAGCTCGTCGTGCAATTTCTGCCATACCTGCGCCGGTATGCCCGGGCCCTCACCGGGAGCCAGGCGGCGGGGGATGCCTACGTGGCCGCGACGCTCGAGACCCTCGTGAGCGACCCCGGGACGATCGGCGGGGGCGCAAACGTGAAGGTGGCGCTCTTCACCATCTTCACCCGCATCTGGAATTCGCTCGCCGTGAATGGCGAGAACGAGCACGTGCCGCGTGACCTGCCGGCGGAGATCCGCCTCGGCCAGATCACGCCGCTGCCGCGGCAGGCCTTTCTGCTGTCCAGCCTGGAAGGCTTCACGGAAGAGGAAGCCGCGACCATCCTCGATACGGATGTGGATCGCGTGCGGCAGCTCGTGGACGAGGCCGGCCGGGAGCTCGCGGCCGACATCGCCACCGAGATCATGATCATCGAGGACGAGCCGCTCATCGCGATGGACCTCGAATCGCTGGTCGAAGGGCTTGGGCACAAGGTGACGGGCGTCGCCCGTACCCGCGGCGAGGCGCTCGATCTCGCCAGCACGCGGCGCCCCGGCCTGATCCTCGCCGACATTCAGCTCGCCGACGGCAGCTCGGGCCTGGACGCGGTCAACGACCTGCTCGAGACCTTCGAGGTGCCGGTGATCTTCATCACGGCCTACCCGGAGCGCTTCCTGACCGGCGAGCGGCCGGAGCCGGCCTTCCTCATCGCCAAGCCCTTCCAGCCGGCGCATGTCTCCGCGGTGATCAGCCAGGCGCTGTTTTTCCAGCAGAGCGCCCGCCGCTCGGATCGCGTTTCGGCCTGATCCGCCGGGACATTGTCCCGCCAGGCCTGCTTTCGCCGCGCCTGACTTAGCCAAGCCTGTTTGCGGGCTCGCGTGCTGCCCACGCGAGCCCGCTCCGTTTTTATGGCGTGAAACCCCCGTCCGCCTCATCCAAGAGGCACGCGCGACGCGCAGGCGGCAGCGCCCTCCGGGCGACTTATCCAGCATCATTCAGTGTGGTTGCGGCCGATGCGCCTCGGTGCAGTCGGGCGCGCTGCCCGTCATGCGATTGGGCCGATTCCGGCGGCATCGCGCCGGTCGTGGTCGTTCCGCGCTGCCTGCCATGGCTCCCGGCGCTCGGAGAGCGGAGCGCCGACGAACCGCACCCCGAAAAGAAAATGGCGTGATCGCCGAAGCGATCACGCCTGAAAGGTGCCGGCCGATGGGGGCAAAGCGGGGCCGGTTGCAGTCTCAACTCACGCCAGGAAAGCCGGTTCCGGCCGCGCGCAGAAAAAATCGCGACGGCCCGGCGCCCCGGACTGACCCGTCAGTTGTGGCGCGACGACCCGGAAGCTTGGCCGCCCTTTCGGCCCGCTTGCGACGCCAGTCCTCGGTCCTGCGAAAACGAGCGCTTCTCGGCGGGCACGCTGCGGCCCCCTTTGCTTGCAATCTCGCGCTGTCGATCTTCTGACATCGAGGCAAAACCTCGTCCTGACGCCAGATTTTCCCTTGGCATCTTAGTGCTCCATGCTGTCGTCTTGTCAGGCGGTCAACACGGGCACGTTTTCTTCGGTTCCCGCAGAAGCGTACTCTGGTGGGGTGTCTTGACTTTCGGACCCCTCAGGCCCAAATGCCGGTCAAGGCGTTAGCGCCCGCGCCGAGCGGGCTGCGTGAGAGAGGCTGCGTGACGGCCCGCGGATCTGCGGCCCAGCCTCCATCTTCATTCGCTTCACCGCCAAGAGAGCCCCGATCACGCGGGTTCTCCCCGGGTCTCCGCCGCAGCAAGCGCCGGCAGTCCCAGACTCGCACCAAGAGACTCTCCTTGTCTTCATTCTCCGGATTCGGCCTCCTTGCGCCGATCCTCGAAGCCCTTTCCGAAGAGGGCTACACGCAACCCACCCCCATCCAGGCCCAATCGATCCCCGACGTGATGTCTGGGCGTGACCTTCTCGGGATCGCGCAGACCGGCACCGGCAAGACCGCAGCGTTCGCGCTGCCGATCCTTCACCGGCTGGCGAGCGATCGCCGCCCGCTTCCCCGGCGCGGCTGCCGCTGCCTCGTGCTCAGCCCGACGCGGGAACTCGCAAGCCAGATCGCCGAGAGCTTCCGGGCCTATGGCCGCCACCTGCGCCTGTCGGCGACCGTCGTGTTCGGCGGCGTGCCGCTTGGACGGCAGGAGCGGGCGCTCGCGCAGGGCGTCGACGTGCTTGTCGCGACCCCGGGCCGGCTGCTGGATCTTGTCGACCGCAAGTCGCTGAGCCTCGCCGGCGTCGAGATCTTCGTGCTCGACGAGGCCGAGCAGATGCTCGACCTCGTCTTCATCCAAGCTCTGCGCCGCATCGTGACGCTGATCCCGAAGAAGCGGCAGACGTTGTTCTTCTCGGCCACCATGCCGAACACGATCTCGGGCCTCGCCGAGCAACTGCTCGACAACCCCGTGAAGGTTGCCGTGACGCCGGTGGCAACCACCGCCGAGCGCGTCGAGCAGCGGGTGATCTTCGCGTCCACCAACGACAAGCAGGGCCTGCTGAAGGCCGTGCTGGAGACCGAATCGGTCGACCGCGCGCTGGTGTTCACCCGCACGAAGCACGGCGCCGACCGCGTCGTGCGCAACCTGGAGCGTGACGGCATCCAGGCCGCCGCGATCCACGGCAACAAGAGCCAGGGTCAGCGCGAGCGGGCGCTCGCCGAGTTCAAGTCCGGTCGCTCGCGCGTTCTGGTCGCGACGGATATCG
>JAQGJZ010000252.1 GCA_028290385.1 Enterovirga sp. | reverse complement strand
TCCGGGTCGCGCGCCGCCACGGCGGCCTCGACCGCTCCCAGCATCTTCGCGACGAGCGGCGGAAGCCTGTCGAAGCTGACCGCCTGCTCGTAGCCGGCTTTTTCGGCGCTGGCGGCCCGGATGGTCTCGAGCGCGCCGCTGATCTGGCGCAGGGCGGCCGCGGTGGCTGTCAGCGCGTCGCGTTCGGTCTCGGCAAAGGCGCGGTCGATGGTGCCGCGATCGACCGGCGCCTCGTCCTCGCGCGGCTTGGCTTCGCCGTTGGCGATCATGATGCTGCGATAGCTGATCGCCCCCGCGCGCCGGCTCAGCACGAGCGGGGTATGCTGCAGCGGCAGCACGACGCTCGCGTTGTCGTCGAGGCCCTGGAGCACCACGCCGCGCAGGCTGTAATCCCCGTCCTCGCCCTTGGGGTTCACGTCGGGCCACCAGTCGCGCACCAGCCCGGCGATGCCCTCCGCGCAGGCGGCAAAGCCGAGGAGGTCGCGGTTCAGGGAGAGGAGGCGCGCGTAGATGGTGAGGAGCCGGAGGTCGCGCGTGGTCTCCAGCAGCGTGTCGAGCACCCTGAACTCGGCCGCAAAATCGATCTTGGTGCGATCAAACGGCTGCAGCCGGCCCTCGTCGTCGCGGGTGAAGAACGACGCCGGGAAAAGGCCCTCGGCGCGCGCGACGAAGTTGGCGAAATCGGGATCGCCCGCGAGGTCCAGGTCCGGACCGCACGGGTTGTCGGCCGAGACCGGCCGCGTCAGCGCTGCGAAATCCTGCCCCGCCATGAGCTTGCGCCAGTCAGCCCCGCGGCTCGGCTGAGGAACGCTGCCGCGACGCGGTGGCTATTCGATCCGCAACCGCGTCTCGACCCGGCGATTGTTGGCGGCCAGCGGATCGCCCCCGACAGGCCTCAGCTTGCCGTATCCCTTGGCCTCCAGCCGCGCGGTCGCGACCCCCTGCTGGGTCAGGTACTCGACAACGGCATTCGCCCGGCGGGCCGAGAGGTCGAGGTTGAACTCGTCGCTCCCCTTGCCGTCGGTATGGCCTTCCACCACGAAGGCCGCCCGGCCGAGCCGCGGGTCCTTCAGGGCGGTCGCAAACTCGTCGAGATTGACCTTGGCCGCCCGGGTGAGGGTCGCGGAATTGTATTCGAAGTTGACGACCAGATCGAAGTTGCTGGCCGGCATCGGCTTCGGCGCGATGCTCTTGGCGCACTCGCTTTCCGTGCCGATGCAAAGCGCACGCGTCGGCCCGAGATCCGGCAGCGCCGAGAACCGGGACACGATGTCGGACGCCTTGTACGCCGGGCCGGTATTCGACTGGGCTTGAGCGCCCTGCGCCAGACTAACGGCCGCGATGCCCAGCAGGGGGAAGATCAATCTTCGGCGCATCGTCAGTTGCCCCAATAATGCCGATCGAATATGGCTGAGTCATTCGGCCCGGTCAAGCGAGCGGGCTCAGTTGATGGCGCCAAATGCCTGCCAGAAGTGCCCGTCTGGCGAGTGGGGAAGCAGCAGCGGCAAGTGCAAGACTCGACTGTGGCAATGTTGCAAGGTCATGGCTTGCGAAAGCAGGGAGTAAGGACTCGGCGAACTCTTTCACGGGCAGGGCGCGTCGCCTGTTCGATGGAGTTTTCCGCGGCCCGTCCAGGAACCAGGTGATCTCCCGGCCGCGCGCCCGAAGCGTGGTCAGCATGTGCGCAACCGAGGCGACAAATGCCCCGTATCCGTTTCGCAGCCGCCCGTGAGGTCTTCGAGGCTTTTCCGGCGCTGTCGGGTGAGGTGCGCGCGCAGCCGAGCGGCGAGCCGCCGATGGCCTACCTTCGGGCTCTGGCGGCGGGTGAAACGCCGGAGGACGCGCTGACCTTCTGCGCCTATGCCTTGCGCCCGCGGGAGGCCGTATGGTGGGGCTGCCAATGCGTGCGGTCCATCGCCCAGATCGCGCCCGGGCAGGAGGATCCCTGCCTGCTCGCTGCGGAGGAGTGGGTGCGACAGCCGGAGGACGAGCGCCGCGTGATGGCGCTCCGGCTCGGGGGCGAGAGCGACCGGCGCGGCGCGACGCCGTGGCTGGCGCTCGGTGCCGGATGGGCGGGCGGGACCGTTTCGCTGGACGAAGGCGGTTATCTCGCATCGCGGCCGGACATGACCGCGAACGCGGTGCGCACGGCCGTGCTGATCGCGCTCGCCCGCGTCAGCGCCAAGGAACGCGGGCGGCGCCTCGGGATGTGCGTGGATGGGGGCGTCAGGCTCATGCAGCACGAGGCCGCCGAAGGCCCGTGAGGTCCCGATTGTTGCCGCGCCAGCCCGCTTGCGGCAGCATCGGGTGTCTTGGCGGTGCCGGGCGCATCGGCGGGGCTGGGAGAGCGTCGGCGAGATGGCGGTTCACCTGACCATCGAGAACGAGACGAGCCTGCCGGATGGCGGCCCGTTGACGTGCTCGATCACCGGCAAGAGAGGCATCGACATCGGGCGCGACGCGTATCTGGATTGGTGCCTGCCGGACCCGACCCGGACCGTCTCGGGCAAGCATTGCGAGATCCGCTATCACGACGGAGGCTACTGGCTGCACGACGTCTCCCGGAACGGGACGTTTCTGAACCGGAACGCGCATCGGCTCCAGGAGCCGCACCGCTTGTGCGACGGCGACCGCATCGAGATCGGCCGATACATGATCCTGGTCAGGATCGACGGCGAGGACGCCTCGGCCGATCCGTCCGCGGGCTCCGCCGCCCGTCCGCCCGTGCCGGGAGAATACTGGAACGCCGCGCCCGATGCGGCGCCGCCCATTTCGCCGAGGGATCTGCGTGCGCCCGCGGACTCGCGGCCTGTGCAGGCCGATTTCCGGGATTGGGCGGTCGACGTGCCCGCCCCCATGCCCGGGCCGGGCTACGGCCTGCCCCCGGCCGTGCCGCCGCCGCGTCCGGCCGCGCCGCTCGGGGAGATGGCCTGGTCGC
>JAQGJZ010000231.1 GCA_028290385.1 Enterovirga sp. | reverse complement strand
CAGGCGCGGGCGCGGCCGCTTGGGCCTGCGCGGCGGCCGCTGCCACAATCCGCACGCCCGGTGCCGGGCTCTTGAGCGCATGCGGGTCCTGGCCCTCCGCCGGGATCTCGACCCAGCGGAGCTCGCCCGTTTCGCATTCCTGCACGGTCGGGAAGCGCAGGGTCGCGCCCGGCCGGATGTCCTCCGTGATGCGGGCCGTGAAGGTGAATTCGTCGAACTGGTCGTCCGGCAGGCTGCCGCCGGACCAGGTGATCTCCTTCACGCCCTCCGCCAGGGTGGCGCCGTGATACGAATAGCCCTTCCCGTACGGGCCCTTGCTGGTCGCAAGCGTCCAGCCCGGCTTCGGCATGGGCCGGGCCGCGATCACGCCGTCCGGAACCGTCACCCGCACGGTGCGGGTCGGCGAGCCGTTGCAGCCATGCGTGATCTGGACGACGGCCCGGTAGGTGGCGTTCGGCTCGGCCTCCCGGGTGGCCAGAACCGCATGCGCGAAGGCGGGGGGCGCCAGGGCGCACAGGGTGGCGGCGCAGATAGCGCGTGAAAACAAGCGGTGCATGGGATCCTCTGTCTGAATGGGGTCGATGGATACGAACCGATCAGACGGGCGGAGGACCTCGGGCGCGCGCGTCGTGGATGGGTGCCGCATCACCGGCGGGCGCCGGCGGCATCGCCCAGGCGATCGCGACGGGGACGCGTTGGGCGGCGGCGAGAGACGAGGTTGGTGCCGGCAGGGCGGAGCCGGCCGGTGCCGCAAGGCTGCAGCAATCGCGCCCCTCGGCCCAGGGCTGGTGCGGCACGCTCGACCCGGCCTGCGGCGCGCAGAGCACGTCGGCCACGAGCGTCACGGGGCCGGGCGCGATCCCGGCGAGAAACACCGACAGGACAAGCGCATACAGAGCCGCCACGGCGATGGCCGGGCGGCTCAGGCGGGCTAAGGTCGGCCACGCGCGCATGGCCCCTGTCTAGGGGGCCGAACGGCCCCGGGTCAAACGGCGGCGCGGTCGGTCAGCGCACAACCAGAACCGGCGTCCCAACCCGGACGCGCTCGAACAGGTCGACGATGTCCCGGTTGTGCATGCGGATGCAGCCGTAGGACGCGAACGTGCCGATCGACCCCGGGCGGTTGGTGCCGTGGATGGCGATCTCCTCCCGGTCGAGCGTGAGGGCGCGCTTGCCCATCGGGTTGCGCGGCGACCCTCCGGGGATCACGTCCGGCAGTCGCGGATTGTCCCGCCTCACCTCCTCCGGGGGCGACCAGGCGGGCTCGACATATTTGCCCTCGATCCGGGCCCAGCCATACCATTGCTTGCCCGGCTTCCCGACCGCGACCGGGTAGCTGACCTGCGCGCCGTCGCGGCCCATCAGAAAGAGCCGGCGCTCCGAGGTCGAGATCACGATCGTGCCGGGCTGCACGCCGGACGGCATGTCGTAGGCCGCCCGCGCGGTGCCCCGGCCGGCCGCATAGAAGGCGAGCGCGATCAGAAACGCGATTGCGAGCCGGCGCAGGTGCCCGGCCTGAATCGGCGCGGCCGGCGCGGCCATCATGGAAACGGCCGTAACCCGGCCACTCTGCTTGAACACCATCCCATGGTCCTTCTTGTGAACCTTGGGACGGAGATTGGCCCGGAACCCTGACGAACCGGTTGGGAAAGATGGCTGACGGAAGGTGAAACCCTCGGCCCCGGCCGCGGGCTGCCTGCAGCGCTCAGCACCGGACCCCGAATTCCCTTCGGGCGCGGCCGAAGCCGCCCCGTGTCAGGCCGATGCGGCGGCGGCCTCAAGGGACCCAGCAGGCCTCCCTGCCGGGTCCGCCTGTCCCGGTCAGGAGGCCTGCGCGACCGGCGGCTTGGCCCGGTTCTGCCGGTTCGCGATGAGGTCGTCGACGACCGCCGGCTCGGCGAGAGTCGAGGTATCGCCGAGCGCGGAGAAGTCGTCCTCCGCGATCTTGCGCAGGATGCGGCGCATGATCTTGCCCGACCGCGTCTTGGGCAGGCCCGGCGCAAACTGGATCAGGTCCGGCGAGGCGATCGGCCCGATCTCCTTGCGCACATGCTGGACGAGCTCCTTGCGCAGCGCCTCGGTCGGCTCCTCGCCCTGCATCAGGGTGACATAGGCGTAGATGCCCTGCCCCTTGATGTCGTGCGGGTAGCCGACAACCGCCGCCTCCGAGACTTTCGGATGGGCGACGAGGGCGCTCTCGACCTCGGCCGTGCCCATGCGGTGGCCCGAGACGTTGATCACGTCGTCGACCCGGCCCGTGATCCAGTAATAGCCGTCGGCATCGCGCCGGCAGCCGTCGCCCGTGAAGTACTTGCCCTTGTAGGCGGAGAAGTAGGTATCCACGAAGCGCTGGTGATCACCGAAGACGGTCCGCATCTGGCCGGGCCAGCTTTCGGCGATGACCAGATTGCCCTCGCAGGCGCCCTCGAGCACCCGGCCCTCGGGATCCATGATCTGCGGCACGATCCCGAAGAACGGCCGCGTGGCCGAGCCGGGCTTCAGCTGCGTCGCGCCCGGCAGCGGCGTGATCATGATCCCGCCCGTCTCGGTCTGCCACCAGGTGTCCACGATCGGGCAGCGGCCCTCGCCGACGACGCTGTGGTACCATTCCCAGGCCTCGGGATTGATCGGCTCGCCGACCGACCCGAGCAGGCGGAGCGAGGCACGCGACGTCTGCCGCACGGGCCCGTCGCCCGCGCCCATGAGGGAGCGGATCGCCGTCGGGGCCGTGTAGAAGATGCTGACCTTGTGCTTGTCGATCACCTCCCAGAACCGGGAGATGCTCGGGTAGTTCGGCACGCCCTCGAACATCAGCGTGGTCGCGCCGTTCGCGAGCGGCCCGTACAGGATGTAGGAGTGGCCGGTCACCCAGCCCACATCCGCCGTGCACCAGTAGATGTCGCCGTCGTGGTAATCGAAGACGTATTGATGCGTCATCGACGCGAAGACGAGATAGCCGCCCGTGGTGTGCAGCACGCCCTTGGGCTTACCGGTCGAGCCCGACGTGTAGAGGATGAACAGCGGATGTTCCGCGTTCACGCGCTCGGCCGGGCACTCGTCCGTCACCTGCTCGGCGGCCTCGTGGTAAAACACGTCCCGGCCCGCATGCATGCCGACCGGGCTGCCCGTGCGGCGCACGACCACGACATGGTCCACGCCCCCGACCTTGGCGATCGCCGCGTCCACATTGGCCTTGAGCGGCACCTTGCGGCCGCCCCGCAGGCCCTCGTCGGCCGTGATCACCATCCGGGAGCCGCAGCCCTGGATCCGGTCGGCCAGCGAATCCGGCGAAAAGCCCCCGAACACGACGGAATGGACCGCGCCGAGCCGCGCGCAGGCCAGCATCGCGTAGGCCGCCTCGGGGATCATCGGCATGTAGATCGTGACCGTCGAGCCCTTCTCGACGCCGCGGTTGCGCAGCACGTTGGCGAAGCGGCACACCTCCGCGTGGAGTTCGCGGTAGGTGATGCGCTTGGACTCGGCGGGGTCGTCACCCTCCCAGATGATCGCGACCTGGTCGCCGCGCATGTCGAGATGCCGGTCGATGCAGTTATACGCGACGTTCGTGACGCCGTCCTCGAACCAGCGAATGTCGACGGC
>JAQGJZ010000202.1 GCA_028290385.1 Enterovirga sp. | reverse complement strand
CTTTGCGATCGTGTTCATGACCAACCCCGTCCTTCGATGAGGTCACCATGCCAACCGCTGGCGCCCCCGTACGTGCTCGCGCGCACACGAAAATTTAACCGCGGGGCGGAGCGCGGAGCGGGCTTTCGATTGGGAATCGGGCAGGGCCGGATACGGCGGCCGGAATTTTGGGCGCGGCCTGCGCGTCGGCGCTTTGCCGGGTGACCGTTCGCCTATGCCGCCGCGCGGGGCGGCGGGGTCGCGAGGATCAGCGGGCGGTGCGGACCAGCCAGAGCACGGCGGCGACTTCGCACATCATTCCGTCCAGCGCCTTTGCGATCGTGTTCATGACCAACCCCGTCCTTCGATGAGGTCACCATGCCGGCCGCCGACGCCCCCGTAGGTGCGGCCGCACACACGGAAAATTAACCGCGGGGCGAAGCGCGGAGCGGGCTTCCGATGGGAATTGGGAGGGCCGGATATGGCAGCCGGATTTTTGGGCGCGGCCTGCGCGTCGGCGGATTGCCGGGTGGCCGCTCGCCTATGCCGCCGCGCGGGGGCGGCGAGGTCGTGAGGATCAGCGGGCGGTGCGGACCAGCCAGAGCACGGCCGCGACTTCGCAGATCATTCCGTCCAGCGCCTTTGCGATCGTGTTCATGACCATCCCCGTCGTTCGATGAGGTCACCATGCCAACCGCCGGCGCCCGCGTAGGTGCGGCCGCGCACACCAAAAATTAACCGCGGAGGAGGGGTGGGGCGGGCCTTAGGCCCGGCTTTTGCGCAGCAACAGGACCCAGCCGATGCCGAAGATCGCGATCATCGCGGTCACCACGGCGAAGAAGGGCGTGCCGAGATCGACGAGGCGCGGCGCGACCTGGATCGCGAAGGCGGCCACCACGATGGCGATGGAAACGCGCGCCGCCGCGCGCTCGATGCCCTGGGTGAGCTTGTCGATGCCCTTGATCTCGATCTCGACCGTCACCTTGCCCTGCTTCAGGCGCACCAGCATCAGGTGCAGCAGGCTCGGCAGCTCGGTCGCGGCGCCATACATGCTGGAGCCGAGCGTCTCGACCTTGCGCAACAGGCCCCGAACCGAGAAGCGCGCCTTCATGCGCCGTTGCACGGTCGGCGCGGCCGCCGCGAACAGGTCGAAGGCGGGGTCGAGCTGGCGCATCACCCCGTCCCAGGTGATCAGCGCCTTGAACAGGATCGCGAGGTCCGTTGGCATCGCGAGGTCGTTTTCGCGCGCCATGGTCATGAAATCCTCGAGCACGAGGCCGATGTTCAGCGGCTTCTTCGAGTGCCGGACCACGAAGTGCTGGGCCGCCGCGTCGAGCCGCGTGAGGTCAGGGTTGGCCGCGCCCGTCCAGGCCAGGAGAACGCTGACCAGCCCGTCCGCATCCTGCTTCAGCATCGCGCCGATGAGCATGAGCAGCTGCGAGCGTCGCCGCTCCGTCAGGCGGCCGACCAGCCCGAAATCGATGAAGGCGACCCGATTTCCCGGCAGCGCGAGAAGGTTGCCGGGATGCGGGTCGGCGTGGAACACGCCCTCGACCAGCGCCATGTGCAGAAACGCGGTCGTGATGGTCTGTGCGAGGGCCGCCGGGTCGAGGCCGGCTGCCCGCACCTGCGCCTTGTCGGTCGGCGGAACGCCGTCGATGAACTCCTGGACCAGAACCTGGTCGCTCGTCTGGTTCCAGATGATCCGCGGAAACACCACGTCGGGCGAATCGGGGAAGATCGAGGCGAGCAGCTCGCAATTGGTGCCCTCGCTCATCAGGTCCAGCTCGCCGGCGATGCCGGTGGCGAGCTGCTTCAACTGCTCCTGCGGCTTGTAGCGCGACAGCTCCGGCCATTGCCGCTCGACCAGCGAGGTCGCGTGGCCGATCAGGCGCAGATCCGCATCGATGATCCGGCGCAACCCCGGCCGGAGGACTTTGACGATGACGCTTTCGCCGGTGGCGAGGCGCGCCTTGTAGACCTGGGCGATGGATGCGGACGCGATCGGGGTCCGGTCGAACTCCGCAAACACGTCCTCCGGCGGGCCGCCGAGTGCCAGTTCCAACTGCGGGGCCATCTGCTCCCAGGGCAGCGGGACGACCTGGCTGTGCAGCTTGCTGAGTTCGTCCGTCCAGGCCGGGGGCAGGAGATCGGTGCGGCTGGCGAGGATCTGGCCGAGCTTGATGAAGGTCGGGCCGAGCGCCTCGATGGCGCGGCGGACGCGCTCGGGCTGCGACAGCTTCGTGACGTCGACGGAGGGCGTACGCCAGCGGGCCAGCGGCGCGACCGCCCGGAGCCCGAGCTTGTCCACCACGTTGGTCACACCATAGGCGATCAGCACGCCCACGATCTGTTGCAGTCGCTGCCGGTCCCGGGCAGCGGCGAAGGCGGACTTCAGCATACAGCCACGTGGGTTTTTCCGTCGTCGGGGGAGGTTACCAGCCGAGCCTCCACCGCGTCGACTGTTCGGGGAGGACCGTCACCTCGCCTCAACAGCGAAAGCGGGGGGGCGGAGCGGAGAAGCAGGCCGGGCCCATCAGGGGAACCGGCGATCGTCGGTGCGCGGGGGCGTCTCGGCCGCGCCTGCCCGCCTGCCTTTTGCGCGGGCGGCAGGTGCCGGGCTCGGGCCGGAGCTGTC
>JAQGJZ010000183.1 GCA_028290385.1 Enterovirga sp. | reverse complement strand
AATCCGCGCGAAAGCGGTTCGTCAACGAAGCCGCGGCTCTCCCCTTCCCAGATCCTGGCGGAGGGCTGAGCCTTGATGGCCACGTACTGCTCGTAGCTAAGCCCGCCGAAGGGTTCGGGAAGGTCGTTCGGCGGCGGCGCGAACGGGCGCCGCGCAAGCGTCCTGGCAATTTCCACCACCGTGGCCGCGTTGAAGCGCTGCCCCTCGCCGAGCATGCCCTGGATAAGCGCCTGCGGCGTTGCGGGCGCCTGCGCCGAAGCGCCGCCCGCAGAGGCCGCTAGGGAGGCCAGGCTGGCGCCGATCAGACCCACGGCTTCGCGCCGGCTCGGGAAGGGCATGTCAGCCGCACTCATCGGCTGCTCTCGATCAATTGGGAACGACAAGGAACCGGTCCGTCTCCGAAGGTTTGGCGTCCCGGCCCCCGCTGGAGTACGTCCGCGCGGAAGCCTCTAGCGTTCCGCCGAGCCCACTCCACCATGACAGACGCACCTCACCAGGAACCCACGAACCGGGACCGATCCTGCTTAGCAATCATCCTGGCGGCTGGCGAGGGCACCCGGATGCGCTCCGCCATCCCAAAGGTGCTGCACCGGGTCGCCGGCCGGACCATGCTGGCCCACGTGCTCCACGCCGTGCGGGCGGCCGGGGCGGATCGCATCGCCGTCGTTATTGGGCCGGACCGCGACGATGTCGCCGCCGAGGCGCGACGCATCGCGCCGGAGGCCGGGATCTTCGTGCAGACGGAGCGGCACGGCACCGCGCACGCCGTTCTGGCCGCTCGCTCGGCGCTGGAGCAGGGCGCAGACGACGTCGTCGTGGCCTTCGCGGATACCCCGCTCGTCACCCCTGAAACCTTCGCGTCGCTCCGGGCTCCCCTGCGGGAGGGCGCGGCACTGGCCGTGCTCGGCTTCGAAGCCAAAAGTCCGACAGGCTACGGGCGCCTGATCCAGCAGCGCGGCAGTCTCGTCGCTATCCGGGAAGAGAAGGACGCCTCGGCCGAGGAACGCGCGATCAGGCTTTGCAATGCCGGCTTGATGGCGATCGCCGGCCGGGACGCGCTCAACCTGCTCACCCGCATCGGCAACCGGAATGCCAAGGGGGAGTACTACCTCACGGACGCGGTCGAACTCGCCGCGGCCGCCGGCCGGCCGGTTGCGGTCGTGCTCGCGTCCGAGACGGAGGTGCAGGGCGTGAACGACCGCAGCCAGCTCGCGGCGGCGGAAGCCGACATGCAATCACGGCTGCGCCGCGCGGTGATGGCGGAGGGCGTTACCCTCGTCGCGCCCGACAGCGTGTTCCTCCAGGCTGACACGAAGATCGGACGCGATGTCGTTGTGGAGCCGAACGTTTTCTTCGGCCCAGGGGTCGAGGTCGAATCCGACGTTCACATCCGCTCCTTCTGTCACATCGAGGGCGCGCGGATCGGGGCGGGTGCGATCATCGGGCCATTTGCGCGGCTCCGACCCGGCGCGACCCTCGGCGAGGGCGTCCATATCGGCAATTTCGTCGAGGTGAAGAACGCCGACCTCGGCGCTGGCGTGAAGGCGAACCACCTCGCCTATCTCGGCGATGCCAGCGTCGGCGCGGGCACGAATGTCGGGGCCGGCACGATCACGTGCAATTACGACGGCGCCCGCAAGCACCGGACGGAGATCGGGCCGAACGCCTTTATCGGCACCAACACGTCCCTCGTGGCCCCTGTCAGCGTTGGCGCGGGCGCCTATATCGGGTCGGGCTCGGTGATCACCGAGAACGTCCCGGCCGATGCGCTTGCGCTCGGGCGCGGGCGTCAGGTGGTCAAGGAAAACTGGGCCAAGACGCAGCGGCCGACCCGGGCCTGACCTTCGGCACCGTAGTTGGCAATCGTTCAGCCTTATCACCTATGTAACTCTTGCCCGCTTCGTGCGCGGGCGGACGGGATCGCTCCATGTGCGGCATCGTTGGCATTCTCGGACGGGGCGCGGTCGCGCCGCTGGTGGTCGATGCGCTGAAGCGCCTCGAATACCGCGGCTACGATTCTGCCGGCGTCGCGACCCTGGAGAACGGGCGGCTGGAGCGCCGGCGAGCTGAAGGCAAGCTGCGCAACCTCGAGCTGAAGCTCTCCCATGCGCCGCTGACCGGGGCGATCGGCATCGGCCACACCCGCTGGGCGACGCACGGGCGCCCGAACGAGATCAACGCCCACCCGCACGCGACCGACAAGCTCGCGGTCGTTCATAACGGCATCATCGAGAACTTCCGGGCGCTGCGCGACGAGCTCCAGGCCAAGGGCGTCGTCTTCGAGACCGAGACGGACACCGAGGTGGTCGCCCAGCTCGTCACGGACGAGTTGCGGCAGGGGAGGTCGCCGACCGAGGCGGTTGCCGCGACGCTGCCGAAGCTGCGCGGGGCCTTCGCGCTCGTGTTCCTGTTCGAAGGCGAGCAGGACCAGCTCATCGGGGCCCGGCACGGCGCACCGCTCGCCATCGGGTACGGTGAGGGCGAGATGTATTTCGGCTCGGACGCGCTCGCGCTCGCGCCCTTCACGGACGAGATCACGTACTTGGACGACGGCGACTGGGCCGTGCTGTCGCGCGCCGGCGCGACCATCCGCGATGCCCAGGGCCACCCGGTCCAGCGCACCCGGCAGGTGATCCCGGTCGGCTCGGCCATCGCCAGCAAGGGCAACCACCGCCACTTCATGGCGAAGGAGATCTACGAGCAGCCGGAAGTGGTCGGCCGCACGATCGCCCACTATGTGGACTTCGCGCGCTGCGCGATCCGCTTGCCTGAGCTGCCCTTCTCGTTCGCGGAGGTGTCGCGGCTTTCCATCTCGGCGTGCGGCACCGCGTACTATGCCGGGCTGGTCGCCAAGTACTGGTTCGAGCGCCTGGCGCGGCTGCCGGTCGAGATCGATGTCGCGTCCGAGTTCCGCTACCGCGAGGCGCCGCTCGATCCTGGGCAGGTCGCGCTCTTCGTGTCGCAATCGGGCGAGACCGCCGACACCCTGGCCTCGCTTCGCTATGCCAAGGAGCAGGGCCAGCACACGCTGGCGGTCGTGAACGTGCCGACCTCCACCATGGCCCGCGACAGCGCCGCAATTGCCCCGACGCTTGCCGGGCCCGAGATCGGCGTCGCATCGACCAAGGCTTTCACCTGCCAACTTTCGGTGCTGCTGGCGCTCGCCATCGGAGCCGGCCGCCAGCGCGGCACGCTGTCCGAGGCGGACGAGCGGCGCCTGGTCGAAGCGCTCGTCGCCGTGCCCAGCCTGATGACCGAAGCCTTCCGGACCGAGCCGGAGATCGAGGCGATCTCGCGCGAAGTCGCGAAGGCGAAGGACGTGCTTTATCTCGGCCGCGGCACCGCCTACCCGCTCGCGCTGGAAGGGGCCCTGAAGCTCAAGGAGATCTCCTACATCCATGCCGAGGGCTATGCGGCGGGCGAGCTGAAGCACGGCCCGATCGCGCTGA
>JAQGJZ010000160.1 GCA_028290385.1 Enterovirga sp. | reverse complement strand
GCAAGCGCGAGCCCGACGCCGAGCCACCAGGTCGGGCCGCCCGCGCCATGCACCTGATCGCCGAGCAGCACCGCGACGCCGCCGAGCCCCAGCGCGAGCGCCAGCAGCCGGCGCCCCGTCGGCCTGACGCCCCGGATGGGCCATTCCAGCAGCATGACCCAGAGCGGCATGGTGTAGACCAGCAGGGCACCTTCCGCGACGCTGACCCACTGCATCGCAACATTGGTGAAGCCCATCCAGGCGAACACGTTCGTGAAGCTGGCCGCCGCGAGCCGCGGAAAGCTTCTGGCCGGAATGGCGATCGGGTCGCCCTGCCATCGAGCAAGGCCGACCAGCAGCAGCGCCGCCGCGACCCCAGCGGTGCCTCGCGCGAAGAGCGGCGGCCATTCACGCAGCACAATCTTGATGACGGGCCAGTTGAGGCCCCATCCCACCACCGTGACGGCGAGAACGAGAAGCCCGATCTGGCGGGCGTGGCGGTCAATGTCGGGCACGCGGCTTCATAGGACGTGTGCAGCGCAGCGCGAGCCGAATCTGACGCGACCTGCCTTATGGGAGGGGAACAAGCGCTCCGCCCCCCATTTTCCCGCCCAGCGAACCACCTCGAGGCCAGCATGGTCCCCGCTTTCGCCATCCTTCTTCTGTGTCAGCTGGTCGGGGAGGGGATCGTCCACGTTTCGCGCATCCCCGTGCCGGGCCCGGTAATCGGCCTCGTGGTGCTGGCCGTCGGCCTCGGTTGGTGGACGCGCCGGGGAGGGCAGAAAGCGTCCCTCGGTGAGACGCCGCTCGGGCGGGCCGCCAAAGGATTGCTCGGCCACCTGTCGCTGCTCTTCGTGCCAGCGGCCGTCGGCATCGTTCAGCAGGGCGGCGTGCTGGCCGCGAACGGCGTCGCCATCCTGGTGGCGCTTGCCGTCTCGACCGTCCTCGCCCTCGGCGTCACGGCGGCGGTTTTCGTCTGGGCCGCGCGCCGCTTCGTGCGGGACCCCGCCGCGTGACCCGGCCGATCGATTTCCTCGACCTCTGGGTCTACCTTTCGGGGGAGCCGCTGCTGTGGCTCTCGGTGACCGTCTGCGCCTATGCGGCGGCCGACCGGATCTCCGCCGCCACCGGGCGCAACCCCTTCGCGAATCCCGTGGTGATCGCGGTTGCTTTTATCGCGCTCGTTCTGCTCGGGACCGGCACGGGCTACCGCACCTATTTCGAGGGTGCGCAGTTCGTGCACTTCCTGCTCGGTCCCGCGACCGTGGCGCTCGCGGTGCCGCTGGTGCGCAACCTCGCGGCCGTCCGGCGGATGGTCGCCCCGATGCTGCTCGCGCTCCTCGCCGGGTCGATCACCGCGGTCGTGTCCGCGGTCGGGATCGCGGCCCTGCTCGGTGCGCCGCAGCCGATCCTCGCCGCGCTGGCGCCGAAATCCGTCACGACCGCGATCGCCATGGCGATCTCGAGCCAGCTCGGCGGCGAGCCGTCCCTCACGGCCGTGGTCGTGATCGCGACAGGGGTTCTCGGGGCCGTGATCGTGACCCCCTTCTTCAATGCGCTCGGGGTCACGTCGCGGGAGGCGCGCGGCTTTGCGGTCGGACTCGCGGCGCACGGCATCGGGACCGCGCGGGCGTTCCAGGTCAGCGAGACCGCGGGCCTATTCGCCGGCCTCGCCATGGCCCTGAACGCGGTCTTGACGGCCCTGATCGTACCGGTGGTGCTGCGCCTTCTCAGTCCGTGAGCATGGCGCGGAGCTGTTCGGCCCCGGCCTCCGGGGGCGCCCAGGGCCAGCCGTCCATCTGGTGGCGGGCCCAGGTGAACTGGCGCTTGGCATAGGCGCGGGTATCGGCTTGGCCGCGTGCGATCGCATCCGCGAGGCCAGTCTCGCCCCGCAGATGGGCGAGGAGGCCGGGCACCCCATGCGCCCGCATAACGGGGAGGGCGGGGTCGAGCCGGCGCTCGGCCAGCGCCGCGACCTCGTCCAGCGCACCCGCGGCGATCATGTCCTCGAAGCGCCGGTCGATGCGGGCGCGTAGCTCGGCCCGGTCCGGCGCAAGAAAGATCCGCGCCAGGCGCCGCCCGGCGAGCGGACCCGGGATCCGGTCGTCATGGAACGAGAGCAGGGAGCGGCCGGTCGCCGCGAGCACCTCCAACGCGCGCAGAATGCGCTGCCGGTCGCCGGGGCGAAGACGGGCGGCGGCGTCCGGGTCCTGCCGCGCGAGGTCGGCATGCAGGTCGGGGCTCGACCGGCCCTCCGCCTCGGCCCGGACGCGCTCGCGGACCGGATCCGGAACCGCCGGGATGTCCGACAGGCCCTCGGTCAGGGCCTTGAAATAAAGCCCCGTTCCGCCGACGAGGATCGGCAGCGAGCCCTGCTCCGCCAAGCTGCCGAGCAGCGCCGCGGCGGTCTCCGCGTAGCGCCCGGCCGAGAAGTTCACGGCGCCGTCCACGCTCCCGAACAGCCGGTGCGGCGCCTCGGCTTCCTCCGCCGGAGTGGGGCGGTTCGTGATCACCCGGAGATCGCGATAGACTTGCATCGAGTCGGCGTTGACGACCGTCCCGCCCGTCTCGCGCGCGATCTGGATCGCCAGCGCCGACTTGCCTGACGCGGTCGGCCCTGCGATGAGGACCGCCTCAACCTTCAACGACATTCGCTTGCACGGGCTGGCTTTCTGGCCGGGCCGGATACGGGGCTTTGCGTGGCCGCATCCATCACCTACGCCGCAACGCTGATATCAGACCCAAGGACGCCGTCCATCACGCCCGCGCTGCTGGCCGAGGTCGCCGGCGCGCTGGGCGGGGCCGAGCATCGCGTCCTGGCGCCAGGGACGGCGGCCGAGTTCCGCCTGGCCGGGCGGGATCCGCGCGAGAGCGAGGCCACGTTGCGCCACATCGTGCGGAACGAGCCGGTCGACGTGGTGGTCCAGCCCGCCGAGGGGCGCCGCAGGCGCCTGTTCCTGGCCGACATGGATTCCACCATGATCGAGCAGGAATGCATCGACGAGCTCGCCGATCTGGTTGGGCTCAAGGCCGAGGTCGCGGCGATCACCGAGAGGGCAATGCAAGGCGAGATCGCCTTCGAGCCCGCGCTGCGCGAGCGGGTCGCGCTGCTGAAGGGGCTTTCCGCCGAGGTCGTCGATCAGCTTTTGCGCGAGCGCATCACACTGACGCCGGGTGGGGCGACGCTGGTCCGCACGATGCGCCAGCACGGCGCCTATACGTGCCTCGTCTCGGGCGGTTTCACGCTGTTCACGGGGCCGATCGGGCAAAAAATCGGCTTCCACGAGGATCGGGCCAACCGCCTGCTGGTGGAGGATGGCCGCCTCGTCGGGGCGGTCGAGGAGCCGATCCTCGGGCGCGAGGCGAAGCTCGCGACCCTCATCGAGCTGCGTGAGCGGCTCGGAGTTCCGCAGGAGGCGACGCTCGCCGTGGGTGACGGTGCCAACGATCTCGCCATGCTGGGCGAAGCGGGGCTCGGCGTGGCCTTTCACGCCAAACCCGCCGTTGCGGCAGCCGCTCACGCCCGGGTGGACCACGGCGACCTCACGGCGCTGCTGTACCTCCAGGGCTACACGGCCGAGGAGTTCGTCCCGGCCGCGTGATCCGGCGGGGCTACCTAAGCGTCCCGGCGTGGCGCCCGGACAGCTCGATCGCAAAAAAAAGCCCCGGCCGCATTCCGGCCAGGGCTGATCACGGGAGGTGCGGCGGGCTGACCCGCCGCCGCTTACTCGATCGTCACCGCGACGAAGCGGACTTCGCCCTGGGCGTTGGAGACGAGCAGAAGCGCGGATTTGCGCCCGTCCTTCTTCAGGGTTTCGACGCGGCGGGCCACGTCGGCCGGGCTGCTCACGGCTTCCTGCCCTACCTCGACGATGACCTCGCCAGGCTGGATGCGCTTGTCGGCCGCGACCGAGTTCGGGTCGACGCGCGTGACCACGACGCCCTTCACGCTTTCCTTGATGTTGTAGCGCCGGCGGAGCTCCTCCGAGACGCCCGAAAGCTCGAGGCCGAGCGCGCGTCGGGTCGCGGCCGGGCTCTCGGTCGGGGGCTGGGTGAGGCCGGCCTGCTGCGCGCGCTCACCGTCCTCGAGCCGGCCCAGCGTCACCTGCTTGCTCAGTTCGGCGCCCTTGCGGACCACCGTGACATCCACGGTCTTGCCGACGGGCGTCGAGGCGACGATCCGCGGCAGGTCGCGCGATTCCTTCACGTCGCGGCCGTCGAACTTGGTGATCACGTCGCCGACCTCGAGCCCTGCGGGCTTCGCCGGGCCCTTCTCGTCGACATTAGCGATCAGGGCGCCTCGGGCGCCCCCGAGGGCCAGCGCCTCGGCGGTCGCGTCGTCCACGTTCTGGATCCGCACGCCGAGCCAGCCGCGGCGCGTTTCGCCGAACTCGCGGAGCTGATTGATGATCGGCAGAGCATTCGCGGACGGGACGGCGAAACCGATGCCCACCGAGCCGCCGGTCGGCGAGAGGATGGCCGTGTTGATACCGATCACCTCGCCGTTCATGTTGAAGAGCGGGCCGCCGGAATTGCCCTTGTTGATGGCCGCGTCCGTCTGAATGTAGTTGTCGTAGGGTCCGGACTCGATGTTCCGGCCCCGGGCCGACACGATGCCGGCCGAAACCGATCCGCCCAGCCCGAAGGGGTTGCCGATCGCGATCACCCAGTCACCCGGCCGCATCGCCTCGGAATCGCCGAACGGCACTGCCTTCAGCGGCTTGTCCGGCTTCACGCGCAGCACGGCGAGGTCGATTTTCGAGTCCTTGCCGATGATCTCGGCCTTGAGCTTCGAGCCGTCGTTGAACCCGACATAGATCTCGTTGGCATCGCCGATCACGTGATTGTTCGTGATCACGATTCCGGAGCCGTCGATCACGAAGCCAGACCCGAGCGAGCTCGATCGGCGCGGCTGCGGGCGCGGCGTGCTGTTCTCCTCGCCGCCGCGGTTCCCCTGTCCGCGCCGGTTGAAGAACTCCTCGAACAGGTCCTCGAAGGGGGTGCCCGGCGGGAGCTGCGGCATGGTCCTGCCGCGCGTCTCGACCGTGGTCGAGGCCGAGATGTTGACCACCGCGTCCGTGACCTGCGCGGCGAGATCGGCGAGCGATTCGGGCCCCTTCGCAAAGCTCGGGAGCGGCGCGATCGCACTCAGCGAGGCTGTGATCGCGAGGGCGGCCGCACGTCCGCGGAACCCGGCCCGCCATGCGGACCAGCCGCTCCGCGGAGCCATTGTGGTGGAAACCATGTCCATCCTCTCACACCGCACCGTTGGAGGCCGGCGCACCTGACGGGAGTCATACGCGAGCGCGAGCGAAGCCGCTCATGAGGCGAGCCGTCGCGCCGTCCAGATCGCCAGGACGCCGATCACCGCCGAAGCGATCCCGACGAGGCGCATCCGGTCGCGCGGCGACGCGGCCGCCTCCATCATGGCGCGTTTCATGGCGTCCGGGAAGGACGCCAGCAGGATGCCTTCGACGGCGAGCGCGAGGCCGAGTGCGGCGACGAGGTCCCTCATCCCGGCCTTCAGGGCCGGGCGGGCTGGCTTGCCGGCGCCTGGGCTGCGTTCGCCCCGCCGCGCCCGTTCGGGTCGTTGAAGAAGCGGAAGAACTCGGAGTTGGGCGAGAGAACCATCCGCGTCTCCCCGGACCGGAGGCCGGCCTCATAGGCCTGCATGGAGCGGTAGAACGCGAAGAAGTTGGTATCTCGGCCATAGGCTTCGGCCAGGATGCGGTTGCGCTCCGCGTCGCCCGTACCGCGCAGCTCCTCGGCCCGGCGCTGGGCGTTCGCCACGATCACGGCGACGTCGCGGTCCGCGCGTGCGCGGATGCCCTGCGCCGCCTGCGAGCCTTGGGCCCGAAGGTCGGTGGCCTCGCGCTGGCGCTCCGTCTGCATGCGCTGGAACACCGCCTGGCTGTTCTGCTCCGGCAGGTCGACCCGGCGCAGGCGGACGTCCACGATCTCGACACCGATGCCGCGCGCAGCCGAATTCACCTCGTCGGAGATCTTCTTCATGAGCGCCTGGCGCTCGCTGCGGACGACGGCCTCGAAGGTCGAGTCGCCGAGCACGCTTCGGACGGTTGAGTTGATGATGGAGCCGAGCCGGTTGTTCGCGGCCGGGATCGTCGCCACCGCCTGGTAGAAGCGCAGGGGGTCCAGGATGCGGTAGCGCGCATAGGCGTCCACGATCAGACGCTTCTGGTCGGCCGCGATCACCTCCTGCACGGGCAGGTCGAGATCGAGCACGCGCCGGTCGAAATAAACGACGTTGTCGATCAGCGGCACCTTGAAGTGCAGCCCTGGCGCAAGGCCGGAGGGAAGGCCGGCGCCCGGCGACACGACCTGCTGGACCGCGCCGAAGCGGAGCACGAGCGCGGTCTGCGTCTGCTGGACCACGAACATCGAGGCGACGAGCGCGACGGCCACGACGGCCGCCAGCGCGATCAGGCCGGTTCTGAGGGTCGCGGTCATCGGGCGACTCCCGGCTGGGCGGCGGATCCGCTGGGCTGGGCGGCCTGGCCTCCCTGCGCCGGAGCCGGCCGACGGCTGAGCTCGCCGAGCGGCAGGTAGGGCACAACGCCCTGGCCGCCGTTCTGATCGAGGATGATCTTGTCGGTCCCGCTCAGGACGCGCTCCATGGTTTCAAGGAAGATGCGCTCGCGGATGACCTCGGGCGCCTTGCGGTACTCGTCGTAGACCTGCGCAAAGCGCGAGGCCTGACCGGTCGCCTCGGCAACGGAGCGCTCGCGGTAGGCTTCGGCGCCCTGGATGATGCGGGTCGCCTCACCGCGGGCCTCCGGAACGACGCGGCTCGCGTAGGTTTCCGCCTCATTGCGGAGCCGATCCTGGTCCTGGCGCGCGGCCTGGACGTCGCGGAATGCGTCGATAACCTGCGACGGCGGATCGACCTTCTGCAGGTTGACGCGGATCACCGTCACGCCCGCTCCGTATTGGTTCAGGATGCTCTGGGCGAGGCGCATCACCTCGGCCTCGATCGCGGCGCGGTCGGTGGTGAGGATGTTCTGGATGTTGCGGCGGCCGACGACCTCGCGCATCGCGCTCTCGGCCACGACGCGGACCGTTCCGTCCGAGTTCTGCAGGTTGAAGACGAAGTCCGTCACCTTGGCGCTGTCGACCTGCCACTGCAGGGTGAAGTCGATATCGACGATGTTCTCGTCGCCGGTCAGCATCAGGCTTTCGTCGTTCCCGCCGACCCGGGCCGGAATGCGCCGGGCGGTCTCGACCGCACGCGCCCCGATCTCAATGGTGCGGAGGGCCGTGACGTTCGGCTTGGAATAGGAGCCGAGCGGATAGGGCAGGTTGTAGCTCAGGCCTTCGCGGCTCAGGCCCACGAAGCGGCCGAACAGGAGGTTCACGCCGACCTCATCCGGCCGGACCGTGTAGATGCCGGTCGCGGCCCAGATGCAGAGCGCGAGCAGCCCGATCAGGCCGATGCCGCGGCCGCCGATCTGGCCCGTGCCGCCACCACCGGGGATGATGCCCTTGAGGCGATCCTGGCCGCGGCGGATGATGTCTTCGAGATCCGGGGGGCGATTGCCACCACCGCCGCCGCCCGACGGGCCGGAGCCCCAAGGGCCGCCCGACCCGCCGCGCTGGCCCCACGGACCACCGCCGCCGCTCTGATTGCTCCAGGGCATTACGAAGAACCGTTCCCTTCTGCACGCTCATTGGCCCGGGGAGGGCCTGCGCATTCCTGTTGACGGCCTGTCTAGCAGTCAAGTTTCGCAGGTGGGAGCGAAAAGCCGCTACGTCAACGGCATGCGGCGAAACGCGGTTAAGCTTCGGACGGCGCCGAACGGCGCTCCAGGTCGATAAACGTGAAGGCGTGCTGGTCCTTGTCGCTCGCTGGGTGGACTTCCCGGAACGTCTCGACAAAGCCCGCGGCGTCGAACGGCGGAAAGAACACGTCTCCGTCCGGGTTGGCGTGGACCCGGGTCAGCCGGACGCGGCTGACCCGGGGCAGGGCGAGACGGAAAATCTCGGCCCCACCCGCCACGATGATCTCCTCCGCACCCATCGCGCCAGCGGCGGCCTCCGCGGCCGCAACGGCCTCGTCCCAGCCATGGACGACCTCCGCCCCCTCTCGCCGGACATGCGGATCGCGCGTCTTCACGACCGTGCGGCGGCCGGGCTGCGGCCGGCCGATCGACTCCCAGTTCTTCCGGCCCATGATCAGCGGCTTGCCGATTGTGAGCCGCTTGAACCGCACGAGATCGGTCCGGAGCCGCCAAGGAAGGTCGTTGTCGCGACCGATCACGCCGTTATCGGCAACCGCGACCACGATGGTGAGGGGCAGTTTCACGATCCGTTATCTCGCCCCATGATGGTCAGGGCCTCGCCTCGGCCAGCGTTTCCAGCTCTCGGCGGGGAATCCCGCAGGGCCTCCGCTCACACCGCGACCGGCGCCCGGATCGCGGGGGCTGG
>JAQGJZ010000150.1 GCA_028290385.1 Enterovirga sp. | reverse complement strand
AGCAGCTCCATGCCGTCCATGCGCGGCATCTTGATGTCCAGGATGGCAAGATCGGCGGGAGATTGCCGGAGGCCGTCGAAAGCGGAGGCGCCGTCCGTATAGGTCTGGATCCTGTAGCCTTCCGCTTCGAGCGCGATCGACACGGAGGCCAGAATGTTGCGATCGTCGTCCACGAGGGCGATGGTTGGCATCTTGTCTCCTCGATGCGGTGCAGAGCGGCGGAGAATCCACCGCCTCGCACCCGCTCGGTTCGTTGTCCACCCGCAGCGAAGCGCATGGTCGCCACCCGCTAAATAAGGCAGAGCGCTTCGATTACCAATTCGCACAGCCAACGGGTGGATTCATGAGCGGTGGAAACGCAGCTTCGCCCGCCGGGTTCGACCCGGTCCCGCTGGCACGCCACCTTCTGCGAACGGTGCGGGCCGGAGCCCTGGCCACGATCGACCGCGAGACGGGCGGCCCGTTCGCCACGCTGGTGACGGTCGCGACCGATTTCGACGGCTCTCCCCTGCTGCTCGTCTCCGGCCTCTCGGCGCATGCGGCCAATCTCGATGCCGACCCGCGCGCCTCCATTCTCCTCGCCGCGCATGGCCGCGGGGACCCGCTCGCCCACCCCCGCCTGACCGTCACGGGCCGGGTGGAGCGCAGCGCCGAGCCGCGCATCCGCCGGCGCTTCCTCGCCCGCAACCCGAAGGCGGAGCTGTACGCCGACTTTCCGGATTTCTCGTTCCGGAGAATGACGGTCGACGGAGCGCACCAGAATGGCGGGTTCGCCAGGGCGGCACGGCTCGGGCCGGCCGAGCTTCTCACCGACCTGACCGGGGCCGACGCCCTGATCGAGGCCGAGGAGGGCGCGGTCGCCCACATGAACGCCGACCATGCCGACGCGCTCGGGCTCTACGCCGTCCGCCTCGCCGGCGCGCCGGACGGGAATTGGCGCGCGACCGGATGCGACCCGGACGGGATGGACCTCGCGGCCGGGGACCTGACCGCGCGCCTGCCTTTCCCTGAGCGGGTGACGGATGCGGGCTCGCTCCGGCGGGTGCTCGTGGGGCTCGCGCGCGACGCCCGTTTGAACGACGAAACGGCGTGATGCAGAATGCGTGCATGACGCCCTTGTGACCGCACCTGGATTTCGGCTAATTGCGCGGCGGAACAAGCCCTGCTGCACGCGACAGCTTCTGGTTCAGTGCGGTTGCGCACAAAGCTGTCCGGAGGAGACGTCCTTGGAAAACTTCGGCCGCCACAACGAGTCTTTCGGCGCTGACAAAATCGGCTTCCGCAACCTCGAGGGAGTCTATTGGAACCTCACGGCGCCCTCGCTGGTCGAGCATTCGCTGGCCCGGAGCGAGGCGCACCTCATCCACGGTGGAGCGCTGGCTGCCGATACGGGCATCCACACCGGCCGCTCGCCGAAGGACAAGTTCATCGTCCGCGACGCCGACACCGAGAACGAGATCTGGTGGGACAATAACGGCGCGATCACCCGCGACCAGTTCAACGTCATCCTCGAGGACTTCCTGAAGCAGGCCGAGGGCAAGCACCTCTTCGCGCAGGACCTCTATGGCGGTGCCGACCCGACCTACCGCGTGAAGGCGCGCGTGTTCACGGAATACGCCTGGCACTCGCTCTTCATTCGCAACCTCCTGATCCGTCCGGAGGAGAGCGACCTTCCGGGCTACGTTCCGGACCTGACCATCATCGACCTGCCGAGCTTCCGGGCCGATCCGGCGCGGCACGGCTGCCGCTCCGAGACGATCATCGCGTGCGACTTCACGCGCAAGATCGTGCTGGTCGGCGGCTCGTCCTACGCGGGCGAGATGAAGAAGTCGGTCTTCACCTACCTGAACTACGTCCTGCCGCCCAAGAAGATCATGCCGATGCATTGCTCGGCGAACGTGGGCCATGACGGCGAGGCCGCGATCTTCTTCGGCCTGTCCGGCACCGGCAAGACGACCCTGTCGAGCGACCCGGATCGCATCCTGCTCGGCGACGACGAGCACGGCTGGGGCGCGAACGGCCTCTTCAACTTCGAGGGCGGCTGCTACGCGAAGACGATCCGCCTGTCGCGGGACGCCGAGCCGCAGATCTACGCCACCACCGAGCGCTTCGGCACCGTGCTGGAGAACGTCGTGTTCGACGCGATCACCCGCATGCCCGACTTCGACGACGCGTCGAAGACGGAGAACGCGCGCTGCGCCTACCCGATCGACTTCATCCCGGGCGCCTCGACGACGGGCCGGTCCGGACATCCGAAGAACATCGTGATGCTGACGGCGGACGCCTTCGGGGTGCTGCCCCCGATCGCCAAGCTCACGGGCGCCGAGGCGATGTACCACTTCCTGTCCGGCTACACTGCCAAGGTCGCCGGGACCGAGAAGGGCCTGAAGGGCCCGGAGGCGACGTTCTCGACCTGCTTCGGCGCGCCCTTCGTGCCGCGGCACCCGTCCGTGTACGGCAACCTGCTCCGCGACCTCATCCAGCGCCACCACGTCGATTGCTGGCTGGTGAACACGGGCTGGACCGGCGGTGGCGTGACCACGGGCGGACGCCGCATGCCGATCCGCGTCACGCGGCGCCTGCTGACGGCGGCCCTCGACGGCTCGCTCGCCAAGGCCGAGTTCCGGCGCGACCCGTATTTCGGCTTCGCGGTCCCGACCTCGGTTCCCGGTGTCGAGCCGCACATCCTGTACCCGGTGAAGACCTGGCAGGATAAGGCCGCGTTCGCCGAGACCGCAAAGCGCCTCGTCTCCATGTTCCAGGAGAACTTCAAGCGCTTCGAGGCGCACGTGGACGCCGACGTCCGCGCCGCCGAGCCGCAGATGTCCATCGCGGCCTGAGCGCCGCCCGACTGCAATCGTCTCAGGCCCGGGCTCGTCCCGGGCCTTTTCGTTTTTGGGGGCCCCATGACCAAGGTCCGCACCCTAAAACTTCCCTCCGGCGTCGCGGTCCCGGTGCTCGGCCAGGGCACCTGGATGATGGCGGAGGATCCGGCGAAACGGGCCGACGAGATCGCGGCGCTCCGGCTTGGGCTCGATCTCGGGCTCACACTGATCGACACGGCCGAGATGTATGGCGAGGGCGCCTCGGAAGCGCTCGTGGGCGAGGCGATCGCCGGGCGGCGCGACGAGGTCTTCCTGGTGTCCAAGGTGCTGCCGAGCCATGCTGGGCGGCGGGCCGCGATGGGGGCCTGCGAAGCGAGCCTGCGCCGGCTGCGGACCGACCGGATCGACCTTTATCTCCTGCACTGGCGCGGCGGCACGCCCCTCGCCGAGACGATCGACGCGTTCGAAGCACTCATACGCGACGGCAAGATCGGGCTTTGGGGGGTCAGCAATTTTGACCCCGCGGACATGGCCGAGCTGGCGGCCCTGCCGGGCGGACAGGCCGTCGCGACCAACCAAGTCCTCTACAACCTCACCCGGCGGGGCATCGAGTTCGACCTCCTGCCGGAGTGCCGCCGCCATGTACTCCCCGTGATGGCCTATTCGCCGATCGAGCAGGGCCGGATGCTGCGCCACCCGACGCTCACGGCCATCGCGGCCCGGCACGGCGCGACCCCCGCCCAGATCGGGCTCGCCTGGGTGCTGCGGCAGGAAGGCGTGATCACCATTCCAAAGGCCGGGCGGGTGGCCCACATCCGGGACAACCGCGCCGCGCTCGACCTGCGGCTCGAGCCGGCCGACCTCGCCGAACTCGACCGCGCCTTCCCGCCGCCGCGGAGCCCGCGGCCGCTCGAGATGCTGTAGCGCCCGCCCGGCGTTCTGCATCGGCCTGGCCTCTGCGGCCGGGTGTGAATCGCCTGCAAAATGCGCCTCGTCTGGCACCGCGCTCTCGGCTAAAGGGCGCCTATGGAAGTGCTTGTTATCGGTGCCGGTGTTGTCGGCCTTGCCTGCGGCCGGGCCCTCGCCCGCAACGGCCATTCCGTGATCGTCACCGAGCGCGAAGGCGGCATCGGATCGGGAGTGTCCTCGCGCAACAGCGAGGTGATCCATGCCGGTCTCTACTACCCGACCGACTCGCTGCGGGCGCACCACTGCGTCAAGGGCCGGGAGCTCCTCTACGAGTACTGCGCGAGCCATGGCGTGCCCGCAAAG
>JAQGJZ010000136.1 GCA_028290385.1 Enterovirga sp. | reverse complement strand
GAGCCGAATCCTCGCCCTCCCGTCAACAAATTTTCGACGATCGAGCAAACCTCACAGCCCGACGACATATTTGATGCAGTGCAATCAACATTCTGGATCGTTATCGGGCGGAGCCCGCCTCAAACCCCACAAGCTACTGCCAGCGCCCATCCCATGACGTGCAGCCACAGCACCTCGGACGACGTGGCTGACACGCGAGCCAAGCGAACGCTCGTCGTCGCGGGAACCGCACACGCCCTTCACGACGGTTACACCGATCTGATCTATGTCCTGCTTCCCGTCTGGCAGGCTGAATTCGGGTTGAGTTATGGCGTCCTGGCCGCGCTCCGCGGGCTCTATGCGGGCGTGATGGCAGCGCTGCAGGTTCCCTCGGGCTGGCTGGTCGCAAGAGTGGACGGACGCATCGTTCTCGCGATCGGCACGGTCCTCGCCGCGACCGGCTACGCTCTTGCCGGATTTACGGGCAGCCTCGCCGGCCTGTGTGTGGCGCTCACGTTATCGGGAGCGGGGTCAAGCACGCAGCATCCCATCGCGTCCGCGGCCGTGTCTCGTGCCTATGGGGCCTCGGCGCGAGGCCCGCTCGGGATCTACAACTTCACGGGGGATCTGGGGAAGGCGGCGATTCCCGCCCTGCTGTCGTTGCTCTTGACCCAGATGCAGTGGCGGGGTGCGCTTTGGCTGATCGCACTGCTCGGAGTTGCCGTTGCAGCTTCGATCGTCCTCATGCCGCCGATCGCTCGAGCTGCGCGCATTCAGTCGCCCCGCTCACAGGCCGGTCGCGGCCGCGTTGGCTTCGGGCTGCTGCTGGCGATCGGCGTGCTGGACACCGGCGTGAGGATGGGTCTGCTCACCCTTCTGCCATTCCTCCTTACAGCGAAGGGAGCATCTCTGCCGACCATCGGCATCGCACTGGCTATGGTTTTCCTTGGCGGGGCGGCCGGCAAAGTCGTCTGCGGATGGCTCGGGGCGCGCGCTGGCGTGCTGCTCACGGTGCTAGCAACGGAAGTCGGAACCGCCACCTGTATTGTTGGTGTATTGCTCTTTCCGCTCATTCCCTCGTTAATCGTCTTGCCGCTCCTCGGAATGATGCTGAACGGCACTTCTTCTGTCCTTTACGGCACAGTCCCCGAGCTCACGCGGCCCGAGCGAGTCGAGCGCGCTTTCGCGTTATTCTACACGGGCACGATCGGATCTGGAGCAGTCTTCCCGATCCTGTATGGCACCCTAGCCGACTGGGTGGGGATCGCCTGGGGAACGGCTGCGACCGCGATTACCGCGCTGGCAACGTGCCCCTTAGCCTTCGCGCTCGCGCCGCATCTTGCGGAGGTTGGAGCGGAAACACCTCCCTAGGAAGGAAGACCAAGCTTCCATCAGCTGGCGACGCTTATCCAGCGCGTCCCCTCGGCGATAGGCCCGTTCGGTGGCATCACCAACGGCGTGGGCAAGAGCCGCCTCCCCGATTTTCTGGGCACGAGGTCTTCACCCCCACCCAGTCGCGGAAGGATGACCTGACCCCATGAGCAGTCGATCGCACCTTCATGCGAGTCAGGAGCACATCAAAAGCCACATTGGACGGCGGCTTACCGGCCAGGAAGCTTGGGAACAGGAAAGGACTTTCCGCACGCCTGAGAGGTTCAACGGCGTCGAGGATCTCCATCGCTCGATTGCACTGCACGAGGCTGGACACAGCAACCGCTGTGTCGGGCCAAGCCACTAACATTTCAGGATCTCTGGACGCGGATGGACCCCTGTGGAGTCGACCGCTGGCAGAGACGGGGTCTGCCAAGCAACAGCATCATGCAATTGAAATCTCTTCGGTTCGGCTGGTCGCAAACATAGCCGCCCCAGCATTTACACCAGCAAATTCTGTGAACCTCATCGGACGAGGCTGGACAGACTGGGAAAGCGATTGTGCGATGCGGCTTGCAACCGGCCTTTCCCCGCCGTTTGAGTCATCAGCGGCGAGACTCGCCTGAGTCTCCAGCCACGCCGCTCTCAGAACAATGCGGCCGAATACAGCTTCGATGACCGCACCGCCCGGCGACGTTGAGGTCGATCAGTGCGATTCAGCACAATAACTAGGTCGAGGGGTTGTCCTGCCAGCTTCCGCCATTGGCGTGACCTATCGGGCGAGGTGATGCTGCCGGGCGGGGCAATGAGCCTACGCCAGCATCGCAGGCGGCTTCGATGATATCGTCGTAGTGTCGACGACCCGGTTAGAGAGCCAGGTCTGACGCTGGCACTGCCAGGTGTTCTCGACCGGGTTCAGCTCGGGAGCGCGCGAGGGCAGCAGGATCAATGTTCTTGGCCTGAGGGCAGCAGTCGTGTGCCAACCGACTCGGTCGAGCAGCAGGACGGGGTGTGCTCCGCGTATTTCGGTCCGGGCGATCTCGTCGAGGTGGAGTTGCATCGCGTGCGTGTCGGCGAAGGCCAGCGCGAGCCCGGTGGCGGTGCCGCGGGCCGGGCAGATGGCGCCGAACAGGCGCTCTCGTAGCGCTGGTCGGCCGGCTGTCGAGGCCGCGTACTACGCGTGGACCGGTGCCGCATGAGGCCGTTCTTCTGGCCGAGGCGACGCCTCAGCCTGGAACCAGATCTCGATGGGCTTGTGCCGGGGCACGCGGCCCAGATGCTCCTCAGGCGGTGATCCCTTCTGCGCACCGTCCGGGCCTGCCCCTCCCTCCGTGTCCCAGCGCGACAGTGCTGGGTGCGATCGTCGTCGCCCTGGTGGCCTGGCTGATCGAGGGCGGTGAGGGCTGGCCGGTCGATGCCATCGTGATCGCCTTGGTGGTCGTTGCCGATGCGGTTCTCGGTTTCGTCCAGGAGGCCAAGGCCGCCAACGCCGTCGCGGCGCTGGCGCGGATGACGGCCGTAACGTCTTCGGTGCTGCGCGACGGTGAGCGAAGGCGCATCCCAAGCGCCGAACTGGTCCCGGGCGACATCCTTTTCTTGGAGGAGGGCGACGCGGTTGGCGCCGACGCTCGGCTTCTGCTCTCGGCCAGCCTGCGTGTGCAGGAATCTTCCCTCACCGGGGAAAGCGAGGCGGTCTTGAAAGACGCGGCCCCCCTGAATGCCCCGGCGCCGCTCGCGGAGCGGTCCTGCATGGTGTTCAAGGGCACTGCGGTCGTTCAGGGGACCGGTCGCGCCGTCGTCACGGCCACCGGCATGCAGACCGAGATGGGCGGCATCGCCACCATGCTCGACGCCACGGTCGAGCAGCCGACACCGCTGCAGAGAGAGGTGGCCCTGATTGGGCGCACGCTCGGCATGGCCGTCGTCGTGATCGCTGCGATCGTGGTCGCCACGGTGCTGCTGGTCTCCGACATCGACGGCCCTTCCGACGTCATCACCGTGCTGCTGCTGGGTGTCTCGCTGGCAGTCGCGGCGGTGCCGGAAGGTCTCCCGGCCATCCTGTCTCTTGTGCTGGCGCTTGGAGTCCAGCGCATGGCCAAGCGCAAGGCCGTCGTGAAGACGCTCTCGTCGGTGGAGACCCTCGGCTCGGCCTCCGTCATCTGTTCAGACAAGACCGGCACGCTCACGCGCTCCGAGATGACAATCGAGCGGATCATGACGGCGTCGGGCGGCAGCCGCGTGACCGGCGTCGGCTATGCCCCGCTGGGCCGCCTCGAGAGCGAGGGCGGCGTCGCGCCGGAAGGCGCTCCTCGCGCCGAGCAGATTGTCGTCCTGAGCGGGGGCAGCCTGGCCGGCAATGCCGCCCTGCGCCAGGGGGACGACGGAGCCTGGGAAATCCAGGGCGACCCGACCGAAGCTGCGTTTCTCGTGGCTGAGCGCAAACTCGGCGTGGAGGAGCGACGTCAGCGACGGTTCGAACGAATTGGCGAGATCCCGTTCACCTCGGACCGGAAGATGATGTCCACCATCGAGCTCGACCACGAGCACGATGGCGCACGCGTCCTCGTCACCAAGGGCGCGCCGGACGTGCTCATGGGACATTGCAGTCGCATTCGCGTCGGCATGGAGGTGGTGCCCTTCGACGAGAGGCTGCGTGCACAGGCGCATGCCAATGTGGAGCGCCTGTCGGATGAGGCGTTGCGCACCTTGGCAGTCGCCTACCGGCCGCTGCGTCCTGACGAGAATCCGCAGGCCAGCGAGACGCTGGAGCAGGACCTGATCTTCGTCGGCACAGTCGGGATCATCGACCCGCCACGCGAGGAAGCAGGGGTCGCCATCGCCGAGGCTCGCCGCGCCGGCATTCGGGTCATGATGATCACCGGCGACCATCCACGCACCGCATCGCGCATCGCCGCGCTGCTGGGCATCGTCGATAACGGAACCAAGGCGCTGACCGGGGCTGACCTGGACGCCATGGATGATGCTGGTTTCGCACAGGCCGTTCGCACGACATCGGTCTATGCCCGCGTGGCGCCCGTGCACAAACTGCGCATCGTCGCTGCGCTGCAGGCCGACGGCAACGTCGTCGCGATGACGGGCGATGGCGTCAATGACGCTCCGGCCTTGAAGGCGGCAGACATCGGCGTCGCCATGGGGATCACCGGCACGGAGGTCACCAAGGAAGCGGCCAAGATGATCCTGGCCGACGACAATTTCGCGACCATCGTCCATGCGGTCCGCGAAGGGCGGGTCATCTTCGACAACATCCGCAAGTTCCTCCGCTATCTGCTGTCGTCCAACATGGGCGAGGTTCTGACGGTGTTTCTCGGCGTGGTCGGGGCTGGCGTGATCGGATTGGGTGGCGGCGACGGCGGCGAGTTGGTGCTGCCATTGCTGGCCACCCAAATCCTCTGGATCAATCTGGTCACCGACTCGGGCCCCGCCCTCGCCATGGGCATCGATCCCGAAACCGACGATGTGATGGCCCGTCCACCCCGCAGGTCCAACGAGCGCGCCATCGATGGGCGCATGTGGCGCGGCGTGATCGCGATCGGTTTGGTGATGGCGCTCGCCACCCTTCTGACGGTCGATCTCTACCTGCCCGGCGGTCTGATCGCGGGCTCGCAGAGCCTTGATCAGGCCCGCACTGCCGGCTTCACGGTGCTGGTTCTTGCCCAGCTGTTCAATTGCTTCAATGCGCGCTCCGAAACCAGCAGCGCCTTCACCCATCTGTTTTCGAA
>JAQGJZ010000134.1 GCA_028290385.1 Enterovirga sp. | reverse complement strand
CGCCCGCATCACGCTGATCCGAAGGAACGACCGATGAAGCTCGCAACCGTCTCGTCAGGCGGCCGCACCCGGACCGGGATCGTGGCGGGAGACCAGGTCACCCTGCTCGACGATGCGGACATGCTGTCCCTGATCCGCCGTCTGTCGGAAGGGGGCTCGGCCGAGGCCGGGCGGGGAGAGACTGTTCCGCTCTCGGCCGTGAAGCTCCTGGCCCCGATCCCGCGCCCGCCGCGCAACGTCTTCTGCGTCGGCAAGAACTACCACGAGCATGCCCGCGAATTCGCCACGAGCGGCTTTGACGCGAGCGCGGCGGAGATCGTCCCCGAGGCGCCCGTGATCTTCACGAAGCCGCCGTCCTCCGTCATTGGGCCGGGGGAGCCGATCCCGTCCTATCTCGATCCGACGCAGTCCACGGATTACGAGGGCGAACTGACGGTCGTCATCGGCCGCGGCGGCCGGGGGATCTCGCGCGCGGACGCCTTCAAGCACGTGTTCGGCTACACGATCATCAACGACGTGAAGGCCCGCACGCTGCAGCACAAGCACCGCCAGTGGGTCATCGGCAAGGGCATCGACGGCTTCTGCCCGATGGGCCCCGTGATCGTGACCGCCGACGAGGTGCCCGATCCCGGCGCCATGCGGCTCACCACCCACGTGAACGGCGAGAAGCGCCAGGACGTGGCGGTGTCGCAGCTGATCTTCGACATCCCGACCCTTATCGAGACGCTCTCGGCCGGCATCACGCTGGAGCCGGGCGATCTGATCGCGACCGGCACGCCGGTCGGGGTCGGCCTCGGGTTCAAGCCGCCGCGCTTCCTCAAGCCTGGCGACGTCGTGCGGATCGAGGTCGACGCGATCGGCGCCTTGGAGAACCCCGTCGGCTAGGGAGGTCGCATGAGGCGTCGTGAACTCATCGGGGGCGCCGCAGCGGCGTCTCTGGCCTGCTCGCTCCGCCCCGCGGCCGCGCAGAGTTCGGCCTGGCCCTCGCGAACGATCACGATGATCGTGCCCTTTCCGCCCGGCGGGCAGGGCGACCTCGCCGCCCGGCCGGTTGCGATCGCGATGGAGCGGATTCTCGGCCACTCCGTCATCGTCGAGAACCGGGGCGGAGCAGGCGGCGCGGTCGGCAACGCCGCGGTCGCCCGGGCCGAGCCCGACGGCTACACGCTCCTGATGACGCTCTCGAGCCTCGCGGTGCTGCCGGAGGCCGACAGGCTGTTCGGACGCCGCCCCGCCTACGAGGTCGCCCAGCTCGACCCGATCGGACGCGTTCTCGCCGATCCGACGCTGCTCGCCGTGCCAGCCTCCGCGCCCTGGAAGAACCTCGCCGAGTTCGTGGCCGCCGCGAAGGCGCAGCCGGAGAAGATCCCGTATGGCTCGTCCGGCCCCTACGGCACCCTGCACATCGCCATGGAGATGTTCGCCAAGTCCGCCGATCTGCGGCTGGTGCACGTGCCGTATCGCGGCGCGGGGCCGGCCCTGAACGGCCTCCTCGGCGGACAGATCCAGGCGCTCGCTTCCGCGCCCGGAGTGCTGAAGCCGCATGTCGAGTCCGGCGCGATCCGGGTTCTGGCCAATTGGGGCGGCGCGCGTATCCCGTCCTTCCCGGACGTGCCAACCTTCAAGGAGCTCGGCTATTCCGATGTCGAGTTCTACATTTGGGCCGGCCTGTTCGCGCCCAAGGGGCTTCCCCAGCCCGTGCGCTCGCGGATCGAGGACGCGCTTGCCCAGGCGATGCGTGATCCGGACGTGGTGCGCACCTTCGAGAATGCGGGCTCGCCCCCGGCCTACCAGGCCTCCGCCGAGTTCTCCCGCTTTGTCGAGGGGGACAGCGCCCGCCTCATCGTCGCGACGCAGAAGATCGGCAAGGTCGAGTAGCCGCCCCGGGGCGGGGCAGCGCCCTCTTTTCAGGCCTCGTCCGCCACGCTGTTGCGGAGAGTGCCGACCTTTTCGATCGCCACCTCGACCCGGTCGCCCGGCTTCATGAAGACGGGCGGGTTGCGGGCATAGCCGACGCCGGCCGGGGTGCCCGTGAGCACGACGTCGCCCGGCTCCAGCGTCATGCACTCGCTCAGGATTGCGACGACCTCCGCGACGGGGAAGATGAAGTCGTGGGTGTTCCCGTCCTGCATGAGCTGGCCGTTGAGGATCGTGGTGAGCTTCAGGCCGTCTGCGCCGTCGGGCAACTCGTCGGACGTCACGAGGTCCGGGCCAAAGGCGCCGGTCCCGTCGAAGTTCTTGCCCATCGTCCATTGCGTGGCGCGCCGTTGGTAGTCGCGGATCGAGCCCTCGTTGAAGATCGAATAGCCGGCGATAAAGCCGAACGCGTCCTCGCGGCGGACGTGGCGGGCTCTCCTGCCGATCACGAAGACCAGCTCACCCTCGTAGTCGAACTTGTCGGAGACGCGCGGCCGGATCAGCGTGCCGCGGTGCGGGACGAGCGAGGTCGCGGCGCGGAAGAACACGTCGGGATAGGACAGCGGCTCCGCGCCGCCCTCGCGGGCATGCGCAGCATAGTTTCGGCCGATGCAGAGGATCTTGCCGGGCCGCTCGATCAAGGGGCGGTAGCTGACGCCGGCTTCATCGATCCGCGCCTTTGTCGTGGCATTCTGCGCGGCCGCGGAGGCACGGGCGAGCAGGGCTTCGCCACCCTCGACCAGCGGGCCGACCCCGTCGGGCAGGCTCGGATCGACCGCACGGAGGTCGAACAGCTCTTCGTCGCGCCGGACCGCGAGCGTGTCGGTTCCGGCGACACGGACAGACGTGAAACGCATGGGCCAATCCTTGTGAGCGGGATGTCGAACGGCGGGGGGGGCCTCAGCCCTGGCGACGATTGAAGCCGGTGATCGAGACACTCTCCCAAATGCCCGCCGCCTTGAACGGGTCGGCCGCATGGAACCGCTCCACGCTCGCCCGGTCCGGCGCCTCCAGCAGGAACAGGCTGCCGATCATCGTCTCGCCGTCATCCGCCGTGAGCGGACCCGACATGACGATGCGGATGCCAAAGGCGCTCGTGTCGCCGAGGAACGCCTTATGCGCCTGGTAATGGGCGAGGCGCTGGGGCAGGGCGCCCGCCCGGTCGCGAGCGTGGATGACGAACAGCATATCGGTTCCTTCTAAGGCAGCCCGCGCCGCACGAGGGCTGCGGCTTCAGCGAGCGCGCGGAGCTTACCGAACGCGACGTCGCGCGGCAGGGATTTCATCCCGCCGTTGAAGAGAAGCTGGGGGAAGATAAGCCGC
>JAQGJZ010000117.1 GCA_028290385.1 Enterovirga sp. | reverse complement strand
GACTCACGCGGGCCCTCCTCGCCGAAGGGGCGGAACGGGTGGTTGCCGTGGAGCGCGACCGGCGCTGCCTGCCGGCACTCGCCGAGATCGCCGAGCGCTATCCCGGGCGGCTCGAGGTGATCGAGGCGGATGCGCTCGAGATCGACCCCGCGGCGGTTTTTTCCGGCACGAGGCCGGCCCGCATCGTCGCGAACCTGCCCTACAATGTCGGCACCGCCCTGCTGGTCAACTGGATCACGGGGCCGGACTGGCCGCCGCCATGGCTGAGCGCCACGCTGATGTTCCAACGCGAGGTCGCCGAGCGGATCGTGGCCGACGAAAGCCGGCCCAGCGATTACGGCCGGCTCGGCGTGCTGTGCGGCTGGCGCACGCACTCGCGCATCCTGTTCGACGTCTCGCCGCAGGCCTTCGTGCCGCCCCCGAAGGTCACTTCGGCCGTGGTGCATATCGAGCCGCGGCCCGAGCCCCTGCCCTGCTCCGTCCAGGCGCTGGAGCGTGTCACCCGCGCCTCCTTCGGGCAGCGCCGCAAGATGCTGCGCCAGAGCCTCAAGGGGCTCGGCCGCGAGCCCGCGGAACTGCTCGAAGCGGCCGGCATCCCGGGCACCGCCCGCGCCGAGGAGGTGCCGGTGGAGGGGTTCGTGGCGCTGGCCAACGCGCTCGCTTGACACGGGCCGGCGGCGCGGGCCGAACTGGTCCGCCGCGCCGGAGAGCGCGTCCCTAGAGGAGCGCCCATGAACCTCAGCCGCCTCCTGCGCGCGCGTGCCTCCGCGGGCCGTCCGGTCACCGTCGGGCTGATCGGGGCCGGCAAGTTCGGCACCATGTTCATGTCCCAGGTCCGGGTGACGGAGGGCATGCAGCTCGTCGGGGTCGCGGACCTGAACGTCGCGCGGGCCCGCTCGCAGTTGGCCTCGGCCGGCTGGCCGGCCGAGCAATACGCCGCCGCCTCGCTGGACGACGCCGCCAAGAGCGGCGGCACGGCCGTGGTGGACGATGCCGAGGCGCTGATCCGCCACCCCGCGGTCGAGGTGATCGTCGAGGCGACCGGCGACCCCAAGACGGGCATCCGCTTCTGCCTCGCGGCGATCGCGGCCGGCAAGCACATCGTGATGGTCAACGTGGAGGCGGACGCGCTGGCCGGTCCGTTGCTCGCCCAGCGCGCCGCGGCGGCGGGCGTCGTGTATTCGCTGGCCTGGGGCGACCAGCCCGCGCTGATCTGCGAGCAGGTGGATTGGGCCCGCACGGCCGGGTTCCGGGTCGTCGCGGCCGGCAAGGGCACGCGCTACCTGCCGACCTATCACGCCTCCAACCCCGACACGGTGTGGGAGATCCTGGACCAGTACCTGAAGATCGAGGACCGGGGCTCCATCAACCCCAAGATGTTCAACTCCTTCATCGACGGCACGAAATCGGGAATCGAGATGACGGCCGTGTGCAACGCGACCGGCCTCGAGGCCCAGGCGGGCGGGCTGTCGTTTCCGCCCGCGACGCGATTCGAGCTGGCCGAGATCTGCAAGCCGCGCGACAGCGGCGGCATGCTCGAGCGCGCCGGCGTCACGGAGGTGACCTCCTCCGTCTACCGCGACGGGCGCGAGGTGCCGCACCACCTGGCGATGGGCACCTATGTGGTGATCGAGGCCGAGAGCGATTACGCCCGGCGCTGCTTCTCGGAGTACCACATGCTCCAGGACAGCTCGGGCCGCTATGCCTCGCTCTACCGGCCGACTCACATGATCGGCCTCGAACTCGGCATCTCGGTCGCCTCCGCGGCGCTCCGGCGCGAGCCGACGGGCTCCCCCACCTGCTTCAATTCCGATGTGGTCGCGACCGCCAAACGCCCGCTCGCCGCGGGCGAGGTGCTGGACGGCGAAGGCGGTTTCCTGGTCTGGGGCCGTCAATGCCCGGCCGCGCGTTCGCTCGCGGAAGGCTATCTGCCGCTGGGCCTTGCCCAGCACGTCCGGCTGAAAAGCGCCGTCGCGGAGGGGGAGCCGGTGCGGTGGCGCGACGTCGAGATCGACGAGGCCGACCTTGCCGTCCGCACCCGGCGGGAGATGGAGGCGACCTTCGGCGGCTCCGGCCGCCAGGCGGCTGCGTAGCGGCTAGACGACGCTTTCGGCGAGCAGCTCGCCGACAAAGGCCGGAAGCCCGACCTGGCGCTCGCGCTTCAGCCGCTCGGCCGAGAGGATCGCCTTGAGGCCCGCGAAGGACGCGCCCAGGTCCTCGTTGACGACCACGTAGTCGTATTCGCTCCAGCGCTCGATCTCGACGCGCGCATTGCCGAGCCGCTTGTCGATGGTTTCGCGCGTGTCCTCGGCCCGGCGCTCCAGCCGGTGCTTCAGCTCGGCCATCGAGGGCGGCAGGATGAACACGGTCACGACATCGTCGCCCATGGAGGCGCGGACCTGCCGGGTGCCCTGGTAGTCGATGTCGAAGATCATGTCGGTGCCGGCGGCGAGCGCCCGCTCCACCGGCCGCCGCGGCGTGCCGTAGAAATTGCCGTGCACCTCCGCCCATTCGAGCAGATCGTCATGGTCGCGAAGCGCCATGAAATCGTCCACGGAAATAAAGGTGTAATCCCGCCCGGCGATCTCGGACGGCCGTTTCGCGCGGGTCGTCACGGAGACGGACACCTCGAGCCCGAGCTCCTTTTCCTCGCGCAGGGCGCGGGTCAGGCTCGTCTTGCCGGCCCCGGAGGGCGAGGACAGGATGAGGATCAGGCCACGCCGGCCGACCCTGGCCTGGACGGAGGCGGACGCTTCGTCGGCGGCGCTCATTCGACGTTCTGGACCTGCTCTCGAAACTGCTCGACCACGGCTTTCAGCTCCAGCCCGATGCGCGACAGCGACACGTCGTTTGCCTTCGAGCAGAGCGTATTGGCTTCGCGTCCGAATTCCTGGGCGAGGAAGTCCAGCCGGCGGCCGACCGATCCCTTCGCTGCGAGGAGTTCGCGCGCGGCCGCCACATGCGCCTGCAGCCTGTCGATCTCCTCGCGGATGTCGGCGCGAGTCGCAAGCAGCGCGGCCTCCTGATGCAGCCGCGCCGGATCGAGGCTGCCCGCGGCGCCCATCAGGGCCGCGACCTGTTCGGCGAGCTTCGCCCGGATGGCGTCGGGGTGGCGCCCGGGGCACGCTTCGGCAGCATCCACGAGCCGCGAGATCTCGGAGAGCTGCCCCTCGATGACCCGTTGCAGCGCCAACCCTTCGCCGGCGCGCGCGACCTTCAGGGCCTCGACGAGCCGCCCGGCAGCCGCGGTGAGGTCGCCGCGCAGGGCGTCGCCGGCTGCGGGATCCGCCGCTTCGTCCTCGATCTCGACGATCCCGCGCACCGCGAGCAGGCCGTCGAGCGATGCCGGCCGGACCTCGTCCGGCAGCTTGAGGCTGCCCAGCGCCGTGATCAGCGCTTCAAGCGCCTCGCGATTGACCGAAACGCGCGGTGTGCTGCTGGCCCGCGAGACCGTGAGGCTGAGCTGGCATTGCCCGCGCGAAAAGGCGCCCGCGATCTGCCGCCGCGCATCCTCGCCCGCGCTGTCGAAGCCCGGCGGGACGCGTAGCCTCACCTCAAGCCCGCGTCCGTTGACGCTTTTCAGCTCCCAGGCCCAGCTGAGCGGACCCGTAGTGCCGGCTTCGCGCGCGAAGCCCGTCATCGATTGGATGGCCATGCTCTTCCGATGCCCGGCGGACGGGCCGGTTTCAAGGGCCCGGGGGCGCGCTGGCGCCGCCGACGGCTACTGGATCGCCGTCGATCCGTCCTGCTCGGCCTCGGGAGCAGGCTTGCGCTTCGGCTTGGCAGCCTGGCGCCGGCGCGGCTCGGGCTTTGCGGCCTGCTGCGGGGCGGCACCCGGCGGCGGCGCAAAGGCCGGCACGCTCTTCGCCGAGGTCAGATCCCAGTTCTGGTTGCGGAGCGGATCGCGCGCCGTGCCCTCCGACGCGTCGAAGCCGCGGGCCGGGCCGAGCCCGGTGAAGGCCGAGACGGGGGCTGAAGCGGCAAAGTTCTCGCGCGGCTGCCCGGGCGCCTCAAACAGGTCCGTGCGCCCTTCCGGGAGCGCAGGCGGCTCGACCCGATCGACCTCGGTCGGGGCCGAGCCGGCCGCCTCGCGGGCGCGCTCGATCTGGCGCCAACGGGCGACGTTGCGATTGTGCTGGTCGAGGC
>JAQGJZ010000055.1 GCA_028290385.1 Enterovirga sp. | reverse complement strand
CGAGGCGGGGCACGTTCTTGCAGATGATCGGCTCGCGGAAGATGACGCCGCCCAGGATGTTGCGGATGGTGCCGTTCGGCGACTTCCACATCTCCTTGAGCTTGAACTCCTCGACCCGCTGCTCGTCCGGCGTGATGGTCGCGCATTTCACGCCGACGCCGTGCTTCTTGATCGCGTTCGCGGCGTCGATCGTCACCTGGTCGCCGGTCTTGTCGCGGTACTCGACCCCGAGGTCGTAATATTCCAGGTTCAGGTCGAGATAGGGGTGGATCAGCTTGTCCTTGATGAGCTGCCAGATGATCCGGGTCATCTCGTCGCCATCGAGTTCGACGACGGGGTTGGCCACCTTGATCTTGGGCATCGTTGCTCACCTACGGCTGGGGGCCGAGGGCCCCTTGGCTGACGTGGCTCGCTCATAGCGCGCTGCAGCAGAGCGCGAAAGGCGGCGGCCGCCGCTCGTCGCATTCAGGCGGCTTTTCCGCAGGTCCCCCGATCCGTCCGGTATGGAACGTTCCGGCCCGGGCCCGAACGCTCGGCGGCAGCGATGGTTGTGCCTGCAACCCCGGCTTCTGCGACGGATGGACTCGCAACGAGTGCGCCGCTCGTCCGTTGAAAGCCCGTCCCGAGGAGATCGCCGCCCATGAAAGCGCTCGTTTGGCACGGAACGCAGGACATTCGCTGTGACAGCGTTCCCGATCCCGAGATCGAGGATCCGCGCGACGCCATCATCAAGGTGACGAGCTGCGCGATCTGCGGCTCCGATCTCCACCTCTACGACCACTTCATGCCCACGATGCAGAAGGGCGACATCCTCGGCCACGAAACGATGGGCGAGGTGGTCGAGGTCGGCTCCGGCGCCAAGAGCGCCCTCAAGGTCGGCGACCGGGTCGTGATCCCGTTCACGATTTTCTGCGGCGAATGCGACCAGTGCAAACGCGGCTTCTATTCGGTCTGCGAGCGCTCGAACCGCAACAAGGACATGCAGGCCAAGGCTTTTGGCCATCAGACGGCCGGGCTGTTCGGCTATTCCCACCTGACCGGCGGCTATGCGGGCGGGCAGGCCGAGTACCTGCGCGTTCCGTTCGCGGACAAGACCCACATCAAGGTGCCCAAGGGCATGCCGGACGAGACGCTGCTGTTCCTGTCGGACATTTTTCCGACCGGCTGGCAGGCCGCCGTGCAATGCGAGATCGAGCCGAACGACACGGTCGCGATCTGGGGCGCCGGGCCGGTCGGCCAGATGGCCGTGCGCTCGGCGATCCTGCTCGGCGCCAAGCAGGTCGTGTGCATCGACCGGCTGCCCGAGCGCCTGTCGATGGCGGCGGCGGGCGGTGCCATTACCATCAACTTCGCGGAGGAAAGCGTCGTCGAGCGGCTGAACGAGCTGACCGGCGGCAAGGGCCCGGAGAAGTGCATCGACTGCGTCGGCATGGAAGCCCACGCCACGGGCTCGCTGGACTCGATGTACGACCGCGCCAAGCAGGCGATGTTCCTGGAAACCGATCGCCCGCACGTGCTGCGCGAGATGATCTATGTCTGCCGCCCGGCGGGCGTGCTGTCCGTCCCGGGCGTCTATGGCGGGCTCCTGGACAAGATCCCGTTCGGGGCGGCCATGAACAAGGGCCTGACCTGGCGGATGGGCCAGACGCACGTGAACCGCTGGACGGACGATCTGCTGCGCCGGATCGAGGAGGGGCAGATCGACCCGTCCTTCGTCATCACGCACAAGGTCGGGCTCGAGGACGGGCCCGAGATGTACAAGGTGTTCCGCGACAAGCAGGACGGCTGCATCAAGGTCTTCATCCAGCCCTGACGAGGTGATCCCATGGCCAACACGCTTCCCCGGACGGCCCTGAAGGGTCGCTCGCAATCCGCCAACGACAAGCTCGCCTCGGGGCTCGGCTGGTTCTCCATCGCGCTCGGCGCGGCGGAGCTGTTCGCGCCGCGCGCGATCTGCCGCTGGCTCGGCATGGAGGGTCACGAGAACCTGATCCGCGCCTACGGCGTGCGCGAGGTGGCGACCGGCGTCGCCATCCTCGGCAGCCACGATCCGCAGCCCTGGGTGTGGGGCCGCGTCGGCGGCGACGGGCTCGACCTCGCGACCCTGGCCACCGGGCTGCATGGCGACAACCCCAAGAAGGGCAACGTCATGGTCGCCATGGCCGCGGTCGCGGGCGTCACCGCGATCGACGTGCTGTGCGCCAACGGCCTCACGGGCGAGAAGGGCGGCCCGCGCACCGCGCTGGCGGATTATTCCGACCGGAGCGGCTTCCCCAAAGGGGTCGCGGCCTCCCGAGGTCTCGCGCTGGACGTACAGCCCGAGAACCGCCTGACCACGCCCGAAACCCAGCGCGCCTTTCCTCAGGCCAGCGGCTGACCCGCCCGGGAGCCCGCTCTTGCCGCCCGGCCGGGGCGGGCCCATCCTCCCCCGGCACGCGCGGTGGCGGCGGCCGGTCGGCCGGACCGGCGCCGGAGCGAGCTCCGTCGGGAGGATCGCGGTGAATGCCGGCAGAGGATTGTGGGCCGGCCTCGCCGGCGTGATCCTTGCGATCGGGGCGGCTCCGCTGGAGGCCATGCCGGGCAGGGGACATGCCGCCGGGTCTGGTTTCGGGGCGCCGTTCCGCTTCGTCCAGGCCGAGGGCGATCCGGGCTGGAAAGCCCTCGAGGCCGAACAGGAGCGGCGCCGGCGCGAGCGCGAGGCGAAGGCGGCACGGTCGAGCGTCGTGCCAAAACCGGCCGCCGTGCCTAAACCGGTCGCCGTGCCGAAGCCCAGCGTTGCGCCCCGCCAGGCAAAACGGGTAGTTCCGGAGGTCCGGCGGCGGGCCGTGCGGCCGGTTGAGCCGGCGCCACG
>JAQGJZ010000043.1 GCA_028290385.1 Enterovirga sp. | reverse complement strand
TCGACCCCAAGATCCGCGACGACATCTGGCTGAAGCTCTGGGGCAACCTGTGCTTCAACCCGATATCCGCCCTCACCCACGCGACGCTCGACGTGGTCGCGACCGATCCCGGCACGCGGGCGGTGGCGCGCGGCATGATGGCCGAGGCGGAGAAGATCGCGCGCCGCATCGGCACGCATTTCCGCGTCGGCATCGAACGGCGGATCGACGGCGCGGCCGGCGTCGGCGCCCACCGCACCTCCATGCTGCAGGACCTCGACAAGGGCCGCCCGATCGAGCTCGATGCGCTGCTCACCGTCGTCCAGGAAATGGGGCGGCTCGTCGATGTCGACACCCCGACCATCGACATCGTGCTGGCGCTCACGCAGCAGATGGGCCGGGTCGCGGGCGTGTACCCGGTCTACCCCGAGCACCACGAGCCCGTCCGGCTCGACTGAGGCTCAGGCCGCCGCCTCGAAGGCCGGCTCCCGCGAGACGAGCGCGGCCGCCTCGCGCAGGGTCGAGAGGTCGGCATCCGGCCGGGTGCCCGCGGTCGCAAGGTGGCGGCGCCAGGCGCGCGCGCCGGGTCGGCCGTTGAACAGCCCGAGCATGTGGCGGGTCATGTTGTGCAGGCGCAGCCCCTCGGCCAGCCGCGCGGCCAGGTAGGGCTCGTAGAGCGCAAGCGCCTCAAAGGGATCGGCGGCGGGCGGCGCCTCGCCGAAGAGCGCGCGGTCGACATCGAGCAGGATCGCCGGGTCCTGGTAGGCCGCGCGGCCGAGCATGGCGCCGTCGACCTGGCCGAGATGCGCGCTGGCCTCCGCGACGTCCTTGATGCCGCCATTGATGCCGATCGGCTTGTTCGGCCAGGCCCGCTTCAGCGCGTAGACGCGGGCGTAATCGAGCGGCGGGATGTCCCGGTTCTCCTTCGGCGACAGCCCCTTCAGCCAAGCCTTGCGGGCATGCACGATCAGCGCGTCGCCGCCCGCCGCGAAGACGGCCTGCGCCATGTCGTCCAGCGCCGGGCCGGTCTCCTGGTCGTCGACGCCCAGCCGGCACTTCACCGTGACGGGCACGGCAACCGCCGCCTTCATGGCCGCGACGCAATCGCCGACCAAGGCCGGCTCCCGCATCAGGCAGGCGCCGAAGCGCCCATCCTGCACGCGGTCGGACGGGCAGCCGACATTCAGGTTCACCTCGTCGTAGCCAAACCCCTCGGCAATTCGCGCGGCCTCGGCCAGATCCTTCGGGTCCGAGCCGCCGAGTTGCACGGCGATCGGGTGCTCCTCCGCCGAAAACCCGAGCAGCCGCTCGCGCGGGCCATGGATGACGGCACCGGTCGTGACCATCTCGGTGTAGAGCAGCGCCCGGCGCGACAGCGTGCGGTGAAAGGCCCGGCAATGCCGGTCCGTCCAATCCATCATGGGCGCGACGGAAAAGCGCCAGGGGCTCGGATCGCTGGGGTGTTCAGGGGCCGCCGTCACGTCGCCTCGTCTCGCACTGTCTCGGTCCTGACCGCGCCGCGGTGCTCGGGAGCCTCACCCCCTCCCCGCGGGTCACGCGGGCTGCGAAGATCCTAGGCCGGGCGCGGAAAGGGCTCGACGGGATATCATGCGCGGGTCGGGATGAGAAAAGGGCCGGGCCGGCCGCTAATGCCGACGCGGGCGCATCGGGACGGCCGAAAGCGGCGGCCGGGAGGGCCGCCGCTTCTCAGGCGCGGGAGGCGCGGAGCGGGTGCTCGGCGCCTGTGCTGCCCGGCCTTAAGCCGGGCGCGCGGGTTCGGTCGCGGATGTCGCTCAGCGCGTGGCGTTGAGCGAGGTTCCGATCGACGTGAAGGCCGTGTTGAGGTTCGTGCCGATCGTGGACAACGCCCCGATGATCACGACGGCGATCAGGGCCGCGATGAGCCCGTACTCGATCGCGGTTGCGCCCTTCTCGTCCTGTACAAACGCCCGGAAAATCTGCTTCGGACCCATTCTAGGTCTTTCCCTCCATGCTCTCCCGGCAGAGTGGCAGAGAGATCTGAAGCGGAGCCTAAAAACCGTGGTTTCCGGCGCGTAAAACGAAACGCTCAAAAGCCCGGTTCATGCCCGAACGGGCGCGGCTCGGGGCCGGATCGCCGCGACGTCTGCCTGTCGGATGCCGGGTGGTTCAGGCCGCCGGGACCGGCCTTGGCCGTCCCTCGTCGTCAATGGCGACGAACGTGAAGGTCGCTTCCGTGACCTTCTCGCGGTGGTGCTGGCGGAAGCGCCGGGCCCAGGCCTCGACCTGGATCTTCATGGATGTGCGGCCGACCGAGACCACGTGCGTGTAGACGCACAGAACGTCGCCGATGCGGACCGGGCGGATAAAGGTCATGGCGTCCACCGCCACCGTGACGACGCGGCCCTGGGCGCGCTCGACGCCCGCGATGCCGCCGGCGATGTCCATCTGGGACATCACCCAGCCGCCAAAAATGTCGCCGTTCGCGTTTGTGTCGGCCGGCATGGCGATGGTGCGGACAGTCAGCTCGCCGGTCGGCTCTTCCGGGGTCGCACTCACTTCCGTCCTCCCGCTGTCATGGGCGAGCCGGCATCGCCGGACGGCGCTGCCGTGCCGCCGGGGTCAGATCGCGGCGCGGCCGCCCGGCAACACGGCCCGGGCCGGCTTCGCGGCGCCACTGCCGTTTCCGTTCGCCACGGCCTTGAGCGGAGGCGTGCGCTTCGGAGCAGGCGCCTTCAGGGTGCCCTCCTCACGCAGGAAATCCTCGAAATACGCGATCGTGCGCACCAGGCCCTCGCGCAGCTGCACCTTCGGCTCCCAGCCGAGCTCGGTCCTGGCGATCGTGATGTCCGGCCGGCGCTGGCGCGGGTCGTCCGAGGGCAGCGGCTTGTACACGACGCGCGAGCGCGAGCCGGTCAGATCCAGGACGATGTCGGCGAGCTCGGCGATGGAGAACTCGCCGGGATTGCCGAGATTGATCGGCCCCGTGACCTCGGGCGGCGTGTCCATCAGCTTGAGAAAGCCGTCGATCAGGTCGTCGACGTAGCAGAAGGACCGCGTCTGCGAGCCGTCGCCATAGACCGTGATGTCCTCGCCCTTCAGCGCCTGGACGATGAGGTTCGACACGACGCGCCCGTCATTCGGGTGCATGCGCGGGCCGTAGGTGTTGAAGATGCGCGCGACCTTGATCTCCACCCGGTGCTGCCGGTGGTAGTCGAAGAACAGGGTTTCGGCGCAGCGCTTGCCCTCGTCGTAGCAGGAGCGGAGCCCGATCGGGTTCACGCGGCCCCAATAGCTCTCGGGCTGCGGGTGCATCTCCGGGTCGCCATAGACCTCGGAGGTGGAGGCCTGCATTACCTTGGCCCGCAACCGCTTGGCGAGCCCGAGGACGTTGATCGCACCGTGCACGCTGGTCTTCGTCGTCTGCACGGGGTCGATCTG
>JAQGJZ010000040.1 GCA_028290385.1 Enterovirga sp. | reverse complement strand
GATCATCGTCTCGCCGTCATCCGCCGTGAGCGGACCCGACATGACGATGCGGATGCCGAAGGCGTTCGTGTCACCGAGGAACGCCTTGTGCGCCTCGTAATGGGCGAGGCGCTCGGGGAGGGCGCCCGCCCGGTCGCGGGCGTGAATGACGAACAGCATATCGGTTCCTTCTACCGCAACCCGCGCCGCACGGGCTGCGCCTGCAGCACGGGCGCGGAGGTTACAGAACCCGACCGTGTGCCGGCAGGTATTTCATCCCGACGATGATGAGAAGCTGGGGGAAGATACGCCGCATCTTGCGGTTGCGGATGACCTCGCTCCGGTCGAGGCGTGTCCAGCGAGGTGATCTGCGGTCGTCGCCCAGTCGCTTGACAGTCTTCCCACCGGGACCAAAGCTCACGGCAAAACGAACCGCCGGCTCAAACGGCCGGGGAGGATGCCGATGCGCGAATTTACGCCCGAAACGATCACCGAGGCCGTCCTCGACCAGATGTCCACGACATCGGACCCGCGCCTGCGAGAGATCATGGATTCGGCGGTGCGGCACCTCCATGCCTTTGCCCGGGAGGTGAACCTGAAGCCGCACGAGTGGATCGCCGGAATCGAGTTTATGACGCGCGTCGGGCAGATGTGCAGCCCAGCCCGTCAGGAATTCATCCTTCTGTCGGACACGCTCGGACTCTCCACCCTGGTCAACACGCTCCATGACGGCACGGCGGTGGAAGAGGCGACGCATACGAGCCTGCTTGGCCCCTTCTTTCGCGAGAACACGCCGACCTTCGAGGCTGGTGCACAGATCGCCAGGGGCGCCGGGCAGGAGGAGATCGTGCTGTTCGGCCGCGTCACCAACTCGGCCGGAGAAGCGGTGCCGCACGCCAAGGTGACGGTCTGGCAGACGGCCGCGGACGGGCGCTACGACCTGCAGGCGAACCCGGACGAGACTGACTGCCGCGGCATCTTCAGCACGGACCAGAACGGGGTTTACCTGCTGCGCACCGTGCGCCCCCTCGGTTACTACATCCCGATGGACGGGCCGGTGGGCCAGCTGGTCTCGGCGCAGGGCCGCCACGGCATGCGGCCCGCCCATATCCACTTCCTCATCTCGGCGCCGGGCTTCCGCGAACTCGTGACGGCCCTCTACCTCGCGGGCGACGCGCATCTAGAAGACGATGTCGTGTTCGGCGCCTCAGGCGACCTCGTCGTTCACGAGCGGACCGGCGACCCGGCCTGCCCGATCGGCGACCTTCCGAGCATCCGCTTCGACTTCTCGCTGTCGCGCGAGAGCGAGGCCGACCGCCTTGGCGGGCGTGTCGGGGCCGATCCCTCGGCCATCATGGCGGTGGCCGCGGAATAGCCCCGCGAGGGGGCTGCGCCCGGGGCAGCGTCTCTAGGCTGCCGCGACCGTCCGGCCTGAAGGCCCGCCAGGGGGCTGCGCCCGCCACAGGTCATCGGCCCCGCAGGGGCCAGCCTCATTCATCCACGAGGCTGACATGCGCGGCGACGACGCGCCAACCTTCCGGCATGCGTACCCAGCTCTGCTGTTGGCGGCCCACCTTCCCCGGATTGCCGTCGCGGTAGAACAGCGTGGATGCGGTCGCAAAGTCGCGTCCAAAGGTCGTGATGACCGTTCTGTCGGCCCGCCGCATCACGCCGTCGGGTGAGCGGGCGCGGCGGAAGGCGCGGATCGCGTCCATCCCGTAAAGGTTCTCTCCAATGCCGTACCGGATGGTTCGGCCATCATCCCAGAACAGCGCTTCCAGCATCGGGACATCGTTGGTGACGAGCGCCTTTTCATAGGCCGCAAAGGCCGCCTCGACCTCTGCCTTCACGGCGGGAATGTTGGTCTCCATTGCGTTCTCCGTGTTCCCGGGCTGCGGAGTGCCGCCCGGACCTGCAAGCTGATGGGTTCCGGGCCCGGCCTGCGGCCGCTCCGGCACGACAATTCTACAAGCGGGCCACGGGTGCCGCCGCCACCCCGGCCGTCTCCAACTCGCGCGCGACCCGGAGCGCAAGATCCTCGCGCCAGGGGGGCGCGATGACCTGCACCGAGAGCGGCAGGCCGTCATCGGGCCGGATCGGGGCTGCCACGACCGGCAGCCCGATAAAGGAGATCGGCTGGGTGTAGATGCCGATATTCGGGCGCACGGGCATCTCGACGCCACCGATCACGAAGCTGGGCTGCCCGATGCGTGGGGAGCGGTACGGCGTTGTCGGGGCGAGGATCACGTCCACCTCGTCGAACAGCGCGAGGACTCGCTCGCGGTACCAGCGGCGGAAACGTTGCGCCTTCTGCACCCAGGCCGCCGGGATCATGGTGCCAGCGAGCAGCCGGTCGCGGGTCGAGGGATCGAAATCGGCCGGCCGCGCCCGCAGCCGGTCCAGATGCAGCGCCGCGCCCTCCGACGCGGTGATGACAAATGCAGCCGCGCGGGCACGCGCCGCCTCCGGGATCTCGACCGTCCGGCTCGTGCCGAGCGCCTCGGCCGCGAGCGCGACGGCGCGGTAGGCCGCCGGCTCGCCGCCGCTCGCATAATATCCGCCCGCGATTGCGATGCGCACGCCGGAGATCCCGCTGCCGACTAGCGCGGCGACGGGTTCGGGCGGCCTGCCGGCCGACCACGGATCCTCCGGATCGGGCCCCTGCATCGCGTCGTAGCTGAGCGCGAGGTCGTCGACGGAGCGGGCGAGCGGACCGAGATGATCGAAGCTCGCGACAAAGGGAAACGAGCCCGCGCGCGAAAGCCGGCCGAAGGTCGGCTTAAGGCCGAACAGGCCGCAGAAGGCGGATGGCACGCGGATCGACCCGTTGGTGTCCGAGCCGAGCGCGATCGGCACGAACCCGGCCGCGACCGCCGCCCCCGATCCGCCGGACGATCCTCCCGCCATATGGGCGAGGTCGTGCGGGTTCCGCGAGGGGCCGTCATGGGTGTTCTCGCCCGTGAAGTCGAAGGCGTATTCGCCCATGTTGAGGCCGCCGAGCAGCACGGCCCCGGCTTCTTCGAGCTTGCGCACCAACGCGCCGTCCCGCCGAGCGGGCGCACGCTCACGGTTGATCTTGGAGCCCGCGCGGGTTGGCAGGCCCTCAATGTCGAACAGGTTCTTGGCCGCGAACGGCACGCCCGCAAGCGGGCCCAGCGGTTGGCCGGTCGCCCGCCTGGAATCCACCGCGTCCGCCTTCGCGAGGGCGCGGTCCGCCGTCACGTCCGTGAAGGCATTGACGGCCGAATTGAGGGCCTCGATGCGGGCGAGGGCGGCTTCGGTCACCGACCGTGCAGACACACGGCCGGCCGCGACGGCGGCCGCGATCTCGGTCGCAGTGCCCACGGGGCCCCTCACGCTCATGCCCGGAACACCGGAGCCGGCTCGAGCTCGTCCGGAAGGGGAAAGTCCAGCACGAGGCGCGCGGCGTTCGCGATGACCACGAGGTTCATAGCGACCTCGCCTCGCCAGGCGGGGTCGATGGACAACCCGAGAAGCGGCGCCATCGCGTCGACGATCGCCGCGGCGCCAGCGTCGTCTAGGGTCGGGCTTGGCGGCGTGGCGTCGGTCATGGCTGCCTCAGGCGGGCGGGGGCACGATGAGGGCGATCGGCTGGCGCGTGACGCCGCTCCGGCAAGGAGGGCCTGCTGGCGAAGGGCGAGAGCACGCGGTGCGGGCGGCCGGGCCGCCGCAAGTCCGCTACCCCTTGCCCATCTCCCGCCGGTGAGAGGGGAGCGCATCGAGCCGAGCCCATCACGTCCTCCGATGCAGGCCGACGACCTCGCGCAGCCCATCGCGGATCAGGGTGAAGCAGAATGCCGCAAGCAGCAACGCGAGTTCCTGAAACGGCCGATCAACCGGCCGTCCCCTCGAGGCCGAACTGCTGCCCGCCCTTGCCGTTTGCCGGGCAGCTTCTCATATGCCGAAACTCGGTGGAACAATCGTGACTGGCGAGTAACGGTTTGCATGAAGGCTGAGACACTGGAGCGGCGCCGCAGAAAGGTGCTCGACGTCGCGGCAACGCTGTTCGCGTCGGAGGATTACGCCCGCGTGCACATGGAGGACGTCGCGCTCGCGGCGGACATCGCCAAACCCACGCTCTACCGCTACTTCCCGACCAAGGAGGCGCTCTTCATGGCCGCGCTCGAGCAGATGCTCGGGGAATTGCAGTCGAAGGTCGCGACACTCCGCACGGAGGCCGGATCGGCCGAAGCACGGCTCCGCCGCACGATCGCCCTCATTCACCACGAGATCGGTGCCCTCGCGCCGGCCCTGCGAGCCATCGAGGGCGAGGGGAGCGGGCCGAGCGAGGATAGTCGCAGAATGCTCCGCAGAGGCATGAGGGACCTTAGGGACGAGGTCGTGTCCCTGATCGAGGAGGGGAACCGGCGCGGCGAGTTCGACACGACCGACGCGCAACTCGCGGCACTCGCCATCCTGGGTGCCATCCGCATGGCTGCGATCGTCGGCAGCGGGACGGGCGGCAGCTCGAAGCGCCTGAGCGACCTGCTGCTCGGCGGCTTGGCGCGGCGGACGGACCCGGGGGCCTCACTGGCGCGGCCCGCGCAGGCGCTCGCCATCGGAGGCGCATCGTGAAGCGTTCAGTTCTTCTGCTCGCAGTTGTGCTCGCCATCGGGGCGGCTGCCGCCTTTGCCTGGTTTGGTGGCGCCGCGAAGCTCGGCCTGGTGCAACCGGGGCAGCAGCAGGCCGGTGCGACCAGGCCATCGTCAGGGCCGGCCCGTCCCGTTCCGGTCGAAATCGGAACCGTCCGGGTCGAGCCTGTCGCCGACGAGGTCGAAGCGCTCGGCACCCTGATCGCGGACGAGACCGTGGCCATCGCCCCCGAGGTCGCGGGTCGCCTGACGAAGCTCGGGTTCCGTGAAGGGGACCGGGTGAAGAAGGGCCAGGTCCTTGTGCAACTCGATACCGCTGTGCTCGCGCAGGAGCTGAAACAAGCGGAGGTCGACCTCAAGCTCGCGCGGGACACGTCCGAACGGGCGAGTTCGCTCGTCCAGCGCGGCGCGGGTACGCGCGTCGCCTCCGAGCAGGCGGAGGCGCAGCTCGCCGCAGCTGAGGTCCGAGTCGCGCTTGCCCAGACCCGCCTCGAGAAGGCGACGATCGCCGCACCGTTCGACGGCGTCGTGGGCCTGCGCAATGTGAGCGTCGGGACGTATCTCACGGCTGGCCAGACCGTGGTCACGCTGTCCAATCTCGACCCCATCAAGGTCGATTTCCGCGTTCCCGAACTGCTGCTCCGCGATTTGGCCGTCGGCCAGAAGATCCGGGTGCGCGTCGACGCCTTCCCCGATCGTGGGTTCGACGGCGCCGTCTACGCGATCGATCCGGTGGTGGACGTGAATGGGCGCGCCGTTCGGCTGCGGGCCCGCATCGCCAATCCCGGGCTCAACCTGAAGCCCGGCCTGTTCGCGCGCGTCTCGATCGTGACGGAGGTCCGGGAGAGTGCGCTCGTGGTGCCGGAATCGGCAGTTGTTCCCGACGGTCAGGCCAAGGCCGTCTACACAATCGAGGCAGACAAGGCTCGTCTTGTGCGGGTGCGGCTCGGGAAGAGGCTGCCAGGCCGGGTCGAGGTCGCCGAAGGTCTGAAACCCGGGCAGCGGATCGTCACGACGGGGCAGATGAGGCTGCGCGACGGGGCCCTTGTGGAGCCGGTGCAGCCGCAGGCGAAGGCGGGGGCTTCCGTCACTCAATGAGCTTCTTCGAACTCTTTGTCCGCCGGCCGGTCCTTTCGACCGTCCTCAGCCTCCTGGTCCTGCTCGTCGGGGCCGTGTCCTACACGCGCCTGCCGGTGCGCGAATATCCCAACATCGACGAGCCGATCGTCTCCGTCCGCACCGTCTATCCGGGCGCGAGCGCCGAGATCATCGAGACGCAGGTCACGCAGATCCTGGAGAACTCGGTCGCCGGCATTGAGGGGATCGAGACCGTCACCTCGGTCAGCCGCCAGGAAAGCTCCAACATCTCGGTCACGTTCCGGCCGGAGGTCGATCCCGACGTGGCGGCCTCCGACGTTCGCGACCGGGTGGGCCGCGTACGCGGGCGGCTGCCGGAAGAGATCGACGAGCCGATCATTGCCAAGGTCGAGGCCGACGCGCAGCCCGTCCTGTATCTTTCGCTCATGAGCTCGCGGCATTCCCCGCTCGAGCTCACGGACTTCGCCGACAGGTTCATCACCGACCGGGTCCAGAACGTCACCGGAGTGGCCGAAGTCCGCATCCAGGGTGAGCGGCGCATTTCGATGCGGATCTGGCTCGATCAGACCCGTTTGGCCGCCCAGAACCTGACCGTGCAGGAGGTGGAAGCCGCGCTCCGCCAGCAGAACATCGAGATCCCGTCCGGCCGCATCGAGAGCAAGGATCGCGAGTTCACCGTGCTGTCGCAGACGGGCCTCGTCACGCCCGAGCAGTTCGGCAATGTCGTCCTCAAGGACGTGCAGGGCTTTCCCGTCCGCATCCGCGACGTCGCCCGCGTCGAGATCGGCGCGCTGCAGGAGCGGAACGCTGCTTGGTTCACGGGCCAGCCCTCGGTGACCATCGGCATCGTCAAGCAGGCGACCGCGAACCCCCTGGACGTCTCGGCCGGCGTGAACGCCGCGCTGCCGGAGATCAAGTCGGACCTGCCCGACGGCATGAGCATCGCGGTGTCGTACGACACCTCCATCTTCATCGATCGATCGATCAAGGCGGTCTACCACACGGTCGCGGAGGCGGTGGCTCTGGTCGTCCTGATCATCTTCATCTTCCTGCGCTCGTTCCGGGCGACGCTGATCCCGCTCGTCACCATCCCCGTCTCGCTGGTTGGCGCCTTTGCCCTCATGGCCGCCCTCGGCTTCACCGTGAACACCCTCACGCTGCTCTCGATGGTGCTGGCGATCGGCCTTGTCGTCGACGACGCGATCGTGGTCCTCGAGAACGTGCATCGGCACATCGAGGACGGCATCAAGCCGGTCGCGGCCGCGATCCGCGGCATCCGGGAGATCGCCTTCGCGGTCGTGGCGATGACGCTGACGCTCGTCGCCGTCTATGCGCCCATGGCCTTCGCGACCGGCCGTACGGGCAAGCTGTTCATCGAATTCGCGCTGACGCTCGCCGGCGCCGTGCTCGTCTCCGGCTTCGTCGCCCTCACGCTGACGCCGATGATGTGCGCCAAGCTGCTGCGGCATCACGAGGGGCACGGCCGCCTCTACAACCTGCTCGAGCGATTCTTCGACGGGATGACCCGGGGCTACCGCCGCGCGCTCGAATTCGCGCTCTCGATCCGTTTCGTCGTGGTCATTCTAGCGCTCGGCGTCGCCGGGTCGAGCTATTACTTCTTCACGCATCTCAGGTCGGAGCTCGCGCCCGTCGAGGATCGCGGCACGATCACGTCGATCGGGGTCGCTCCCGAAGGCGCGACCCTGTCCTTCACGGCCGAGCATGCCCGCCGGGTCGAGGAGTTCTTCGCCGCCGCGCCAGAGGTCCAGAACTACCTCGTCATCGTGGGCTTCCCGGACGTCACCCGCGCCATCGCCTTCGCGCGGCTGAAGCCCTGGGAAGAGCGAACCCGCACGCAGCAGGAGATGGTGGCCGAGCTCAATACGCGGCTGGCCAAGGTTCCGGGGATCCGGCTCTTCGCCACGAACCCGCCCTCGCTCGGCCAGGGCGGGGCGAGCAGCCGTCCCGTGAACTTCGTCCTGCGCAGCTCCGAGAGCTATGAGCAACTGCGGAAGTATGTCGGTCTCGTCATGGCTGAGGCCTCGCGGTCGCCGGCGCTGACCAATGTCGACACGGACCTAATCCTGGATAAGCCGCAGGTGAAGGTGGAGTTGGACCGGCAACGCGTCTCCGATCTCGGATTGTCGGTCGACATGGTCGGCCGCACGCTCGAGACCCTGCTTGGCGGACGTCAGGTCACGCGATTCAACATGAACGGCGAGCAGTATGACGTGGTGCTGCAGGTGGCCGAGGACGGCCGCGACACCACGGCGGACCTGCAGAGCATCTATGTGAGGAGCCGGCAGGGCGAGATGGTCCAGCTTTCGAGCGTGGTCCGGATCGACGAGACCGTGGCCCCGAAGGAGCTGAACCGCTTCAACCAGATGCGCTCGGCGACGATCACGGCTGTGCCGGCGCCGGGCTACTCGCTCGGCGACGCCCTCGCGGTTCTCGAGCAGACCGCCGCGCGCGTCCTGCCGCCGACCGTGCAGACCGACTATGCCGGACAGAGCCGCGAGTTCAAGAAATCGGGCGCGAGCATCGTCTTTGTCTTTATTCTCGCGCTCGGCTTCATCTACCTGGTGCTGGCCGCCCAGTTCGAGAGCTTCGTCGATCCGCTCGTCATCATGTTCTCCGTGCCGCTTTCGATCACGGGCGCCCTTGCGGCGCTTTATTGGTCGGGCGGAACACTGAGCGTCTACAGCCAGATCGGACTGGTGACGCTGATCGGGCTCATTACCAAGCACGGCATCCTGATCATCGAATTCACCAACCAGCTTCGGGAGGAGGGGCGCTCCATCCGCGAGGCCCTGGTCGAGGCCTCGGCGCTCCGGCTCCGCCCGATCCTCATGACGACGGGGGCCATGGTGCTCGGCGCCGTGCCGCTCGCCTTGGCGACCGGAGCAGGCGCGGAGAGCCGGTCGCAGATCGGCTGGGTGATCGTCGGCGGCATGACCTTTGGGACGGTGCTGACCCTGTTCGTCGTCCCGGTCGCCTACACGTTCCTGGCGCGAACGCGGGACCATGCGCCGGCCGACGAGCCGGCGAAGGGCGCGGCGCTCCAGCCCGCCGAGTAAGGCGGGCCGGACGAGGCTCTCGCCGATCAGGCGCGGGCAGCGCCCTCGCTTCGCCGCGGTTCGCGGCCGAACGCGCCTTCGAACGCCAGTGCTCCGATTTCCGCCTGCGTGAACTCGATCATGCGCTGGACGGCGGGCGTGACCGGCCGATCCGCCCTCCAGGCGAGCACGCGGTCGAGACTCCTTCCCTCGACGACGCAGATGGAGATGTCGCCTCGCTGGAAGGCGTCCCAGATCGCGCTGTGCGGCAGGAGCGCGTAGCCGAGTCCCGCCCGGACCAGGTCTTTCTGGATCGGTGGGCTCTCGGCTTCGACCTTGACGTTCAGGCGCCCGCCGGCTTCGTCCACGGCGGCATCGAGCCAGCTCCGAACGGTGCTCGGCGGCGCCGCCAGGATGAGCGGTCGTTCGAGCACCTCCTGCAACGAGCAGCTCTCGCCAGCCCGGAAGTGGCCCGGGGGGCCAACAAGATAGACGGGTTCGCCTGCGAACCTGATCAGGCTCAGGTTGCGCTGGGTCGCAAGCCGACTGTCGGGCAGCACCGCGAGATCGATCTCGTCGTTCATCAGCCAGTCGAAGAGCCGCCCCACCCCGTCGTAAAAGCGCAGCCGGACGTCCGGGTAGGTGGCGAGGTAGGTCGCGGCCAGACGGGGGAACAGGATCCCGGCGATCGAGGCGGGTGCGCCAAACGCCACCGTTCCGCGCGGGGTCGTGCCTTCGGCCACCACGTCCGCGCGGGCCTGCTCGGTCTGCCGCAGGATGAATCGTGCCCGCTCGACCAGGAGCGCTCCTGCGCCGGTCGGCGTCACCCCGTCGCTGTGCCGGTTCAAGAGCTCGACGCCGAGTTCCAACTCGAGGTTCTTGATCTGCCGCGTCAAGGCGGGCTGGGCGATGCGAAGCGATTCCGACGCTTTGCGGAAGCTCCCGAGATCCGCGATGCGCAGAAAATATTCCATCTGCCGGCTGTTCACCGCCCATACCCTCAGCATGCGATTTCGCCGGCCGTGATATCATGATGCGATCGGCGGCATAGGATAATGGTATTTGCTGGCCTTCGGGGTCCCCCCTAGATCCAGTTGCGCAGGGTGCCGCTCGACGGCCGCTCCGTAATGAAGGAAGCGGGCGCTCGCGTGGGCGAGGCCCGCCAAGAAGCGAGCCGGGGGACGGATGACGCACCGCAGTGAGATCCGGGACGGCATGCGCGTCGAATGGGACGTGCCGATCGTCATGGAGGACGGGGTCGTCCTGCGAGCCGACGTGTTCCGCCCGCTCGGCGACGAGCCCGTGCCGGCGCTGGTCACGTACGGGCCCTACGGCAAGGGGCTGGCCTTTCAGACCGGCTACGAGACCGCCTGGAACATTATGGCGCGGGACTATCCCGATGCGCTCGAGGGCAGCTCGAACCTCTACCAAAACTGGGAAGTGCCGGATCCGGAGAAGTGGGTGCCGGACGGCTATGCCTGCGTGCGCATCGATTCGCGCGGCGCTGGCCGCTCGCCCGGCTTCCTGGCCGTGCACGGGCCGCGCGAGACCCAGGATTTCGCGATCTGCATCGATTGGATCGGGGCGCAGCCCTGGTGCTCCGGCAAGGTCGGCCTGAACGGCATCTCGTATTACGCGGCCAACCAGTGGCGCGTCGCCGCCCTGCAGCCAAAGCACCTCGCCGCCATCTGCGTCTGGGAGGGCTTTGCCGACAATTATCGGGACGCCACCCATCATGGCGGGATCCTGTCCGTGTTCCGGAAGAACTGGCAGGAAATGCAGATCAAGACGGTGCAGCACGGGCTCGGCGAGGGCGGCCCGCGCAGCCCCGCGACCGGCGAACTCGTCTGCGGTCCCGAAACCCTCAGCGACGAGGAGCTCGCGGCGAACCGGGCCGACATGCCCAGCGAGCTGCTGCGCAACCACCTTGACGGCGAGTATTACCGCGCCCAGGCGGGCGACATGGCGAAGATCGTCGTGCCGCTGCTCAGCGCGGGCAATTGGGGCGGCCAAGGGCTCCACCTGCGCGGCAACGTGGAAGGCTTCGTGAATGCCGCCTCGACCCAGAAATGGCTTGAGATGCATGGTGGCGCGCATTGGGCCGAGATCAACACCGCCTATGGCGTCGAGCTGCCGAAGCGCTTCTTCGGCCACTTTCTGAAGGGTGAGGACACCGGCTGGGAGAACCAGCCCAAGG
>JAQGJZ010000169.1 GCA_028290385.1 Enterovirga sp. | reverse complement strand
TCTCCAAGGTGCTGAAGACGGGCGGGTTCAACACGTCGTTCTACCTGCTCGGCTGGACGCCGGCGACGGGCGACAGCCACAACGTGCTGTTCGAGATCATGGGCTGCCGCGGCCGCAACGGCGCCTCGCGCGGCGACACCAACCTCGGCGGCTATTGCAACCCGAAGGTCGACGAGCTGACCGATCAGATCCTCGTGGAGACCGACCAGGCCAAGCGCGACCAGCTGATCAAGCAGGCCTATGAGATCGGGAACGCCGATTACGGCTACATTCCGCTGCACCAGCAATCGCTCGCCTGGGGCGTGTCGAAGAAGCTCAAGGTCGCCCAGCGCGGCGACAACCAGGTGCGCTTCGAGTGGGTCGTGAAGGGCGAGTAACGGCACCCTTTCTGCATGAAAGCCCGGCCGGCACTGAGCGGTCGGCCGGGTCCTGAGTTTCTCTGAATGATTGCTTTCCTGGTTCGGCGCGTCCTCCAGGCCGCCGGCGTGTTTCTTGCCGTCGGCATCATCGCCTTCACGATGTTCCGGTTCGTCGGCGATCCCGTGAACCAGATCGTCTCCATCGACACGCCCTACGAGGAGCGTGTGAAGATCCGGGCCTCGCTCGGGCTGGACGATCCGGTGCCCGTGCAGATCGTGCGCTATCTCGGCCGGGCCGCGACGGGCGATTTCGGCATCTCCTACCAGTTCCGGCAGCCGGTCTCGGCGCTCTTCGCGGAGCGGCTTCCGGCGACGCTCGAACTCGCCTTCTGCGCCACGGTGTTCGCGCTCGGCTTCGGGGTCGTGCTCGGCGTCGTTTCCGCCCTGAAGCGCGGAACGGCGCTCGCCGCGACCCTGGAAACGCTCTCGCTGGTCGGGATCTCGCTGCCGACATTCCTGATCGGCATTCTGCTGATCTACGTCTTTTCCGAGACGCTGCACTGGCTTCCGTCATTCGGGCGCGGCGACGTCGTGAATGTCGGCGGTTGGACGACGGGCTTTCTCACCACCTCCGGGCTGCTCGCGTTGGTGCTGCCCTCGATCACGCTCGGGCTGTTTCAGATGACCTTGGTGATGCGGCTCGTCCGGGCCGAGATGCTGGAGGTCCTGCGCACCGAGTACATCCGCTTCGCCCGGGCGCGCGGGCTGCGCACCCGCGCCATCCATTTCGGCCACGCGCTCAAGAACACCCTGATCCCGGTGATCACCATCGCGGGCCTTCAGCTCGGCTCGGTCATCGCCTTCGCGATCATCACCGAGACCGTCTTCCAGTGGCCCGGGATGGGGTTCCTGTTCCTGCAGGCGGTGCAGAACGTCGATATCCCCATCATGGCCGCCTACCTGCTGCTCGTCGCCTTCATCTTCGTCACCATCAATCTGGTCGTGGACATTCTCTACACGGCGGTCGATCCGCGCATCACGATCTCCGGGCGGCCCTCCTGATGGCCGCCTCGACCACCTCCGGGGCCGTGGCCCAGGCGAAGCCCCTGGGCTTCTTCGCCCGCTTCTTCGACAGCGACGTCTGGGCGTCGTTCCGCCGGTCCAAGCTGGCCATGGTCGCGGCCCTCGCGACGCTGATCTTCTTTCTGGCCGCCCTCCTGGCCAATCTCGCCCCGCAGGATCCGTTCGATCCGGCGCAGCTCGAGCTGCTCAACAGCCGCATCCCGCCGCTCTGGACGGCGGACGGCCAGGCGCCGTTCCTGCTCGGCACCGACGACCAGGGCCGCGACATCCTGTCCGCGATCCTGCACGGGCTCCGCGTTTCGCTGATCGTGGGCGGCCTCGGCGTGCTGTTCTCGGCGACGCTCGGGATCACGCTCGGGCTCATCGCGGGCTATTTCGGCGGCGCGGTGGACGCCCTGATCATGCGCATCGCCGACGTCCAGCTCACCTTCCCGGCGATCCTGATCGCGCTGCTCGTGGACGGCGTCGCCAAGGCGGTGTCGGGCGGGCAGATGTCCTCCCCGGCGATCCTCGGGGTGCTGGTCCTGTCCATCGGCCTGTCGTTCTGGGTCCAGTACGCCCGGACCGTGCGCTCCTCCGTGATGGTCGAGAAGAACCGCGATTACGTGCAGGCCGCACGGCTGATCGGGCTCTCCTCGCCGGTCATCATGCTGCGGCACGTGCTGCCCAACACGATCGGCCCGGTCTTCGCCATCGCGACCATCAACTTCGCGCTCGCGATCATCACGGAGGCGACGCTGTCGTTCCTCGGCTCCGGCATGCCGGACACCCAGCCCTCGCTCGGCACCCTGATCCGCATCGGCAACCGCTACCTGTTCTCGGGCGAGTGGTGGATCGCGGCCTTCCCGGGCCTGACGCTGGCGCTGCTCGTCCTTGCCGTGAACCTGCTGGGCGACTGGCTGCGCGATGCCCTCAACCCGAAGCTGCGGTGACATGCGTTCCGGTGTAGGACGGCGTAGCCTTGGGCGAGGAGCTTGCGATGACGGCGGCTTGGGTCGTGCGGTCCGACACGGAGGTGACGGTTCATCTTCCCGCGGAGACCCCGCTGCAAATGGGAGAGGTCGAGGTGCAGGTCGAAGGCGACCGCATCATTCTGATCCCCTCCGCGAAACCGTATGGCTTGCAGCTTCTCGAGCTCTTCGAGCGGCTCGGCGACTTGATCGAGGTTCCGGACGATCCGCCGCCCGAACCGGTCGAGGGCGAATAGCCTCCGTGCGGTATCTGCTCGATACGGACACCTGCATCCGTCTTCGCTCGCGCCGGCTGGCGCACCTGCGGGAGCGCTTCCTGAGCCTTGCCCCGGATGATGCGGCTATCTCTGCGATCACCTACGGAGAGCTCCGCGTCGGGGCAGAGAAGAGCGTGTCGCCCGCTGACGCGATGGTCGTTCTCGGCCAGCTGCTGCTCGCGCTCCCTGTGCTCCCGGTGACGTCGGAGGTCGGGGACACATACGCGCAGATCCGAGCGGACCTCGAGCGGAGGGGCCAACCGATCGGCGCCAACGACCTCTGGATCGCCGCGCACGCGCGGACCCTGCAATTGACTCTCGTCACCGGGAACGAGCGCGAGTTCCGCCGGGTGCCCGGCCTCTCGGTCGAGAACTGGACTGTCGCAGCGTGACCTCTCCCCTTCTTCAAGTTCGTGACCTCACGGTCGAATTCGCCACGCGGCGCGGTGTGCTGCGTGCGTTGGATCGCGTCTCCTTCGACATCGCGCGCGGCGAGGTGCTCGGCGTCGTCGGTGAATCCGGGGCCGGCAAATCCGTGACCGGCTCCGCCGTGATCGGGCTGATCGACCGGCCGGGCCGCATCGCGGGCGGCGAGATCATCCTTGGCGGGCAGCGCATCGACAACCTGCCTCCCAACGAGATGCGCAAGGTGCGCGGCCGGCGCATCGGCATGATCTTCCAGGATCCGCTGACCAGCCTGAACCCGCTCTACCGGATCGGCGACCAGTTGGTCGAAACGATCCGCACCCACACGGACCTGTCCGCGACCGCGGCGCGCAAGCGCGCGATCGATCTGCTGGCCGAGGTCGGCATTCCGGCGCCCGAGAAGCGCATCGACGGCTACCCGCACCAGTTTTCCGGCGGCATGCGCCAGCGCGTCGTGATTGCTCTCGCGCTGTCGGCCGAGCCGGAGCTGATCATCGCGGACGAGCCGACGACGGCGCTCGACGTATCCGTCCAGGCGCAGATCATCACCGTGCTGAAGCGCCTCTGCCGCGAGCACGGCACGGCCGTGATGCTGGTCACGCACGACATG
>JAQGJZ010000009.1 GCA_028290385.1 Enterovirga sp. | reverse complement strand
CCGACCCCGAACATGAAATAGGCCCCGAACAGGCCGAGCCAGGCGGTGGCCGAACGGGGCGCGAGAGCTTCCGCGACCGGTCCCGTCCCCAATGCGCCGGCGGCACGCGGCATCATGGCTGGCCTCCGCCCGACCTCCCAGGCGACGAAACCGGCCAGGATCGCGCCGACCCCGAAGGCCGAGCGCCAGCTCCCGGGCTCGCCCAGCAGCCACGGCGCCGCAAGGCCGCTCGCCACGATCGCGACGCCGATCCCGGACCAGACCCCGACGCTGACCACCGAGCGCGAGCCCGGCCGCGTCTGCTCAAAAACCCCGACGAACACGGCAAGCAGGCCCACGCCGGCACCGAGGCCAGTCAGCACCCGCCCGAGCGCGAGCGTCAGGACCTCGGGGGCGAGCGCACTCGCGAGCGCGCCCAGGGCAAAGACGGCGTGACCCCAGCGGGCGAGCGCCCGCATGGACGCGATGCGGCCGAGCCGGGGGGCAATGAGGGTGCCGAGCAGATAGGCCGCGAGATTGACGGCGCTGAGCGCCCCAGCCTCGAAGAAGCTGAGGCTCAGATCACGGCGTAGGGCGGGCAGCACCGTCCCATAGGTGATCCGCGCGACGCCGATATCGAGCGCCATGGCCACGAACGCCCATGCGATCAGGCGATGCGGCAGGCGAGCCTCCCCGAAGCGAGGGCCGGGCGGGTCGTGCCCGCGCCGGCCTGTCCCTGGGGCTAGTGGAGGATCTGGCTCAGGAAGAGCTTGGTGCGCTCGTGCTGCGGGTTGCGGAAGAACTCGTTCGGCTCGTTCGCCTCGACGATCTGCCCCGCATCCATGAAGATCACGCGGTCCGCCACCTGGCGCGCAAACCCCATCTCGTGCGTGACGCAGAGCATGGTCATGCCCTCCTCGGCGAGGCCGACCATGGTGTCGAGCACCTCCTTCACCATCTCGGGGTCGAGCGCGGAGGTCGGCTCGTCGAAGAGCATGATCTTGGGGTTCATGCAGAGCGAGCGCGCGATCGCGACGCGCTGCTGCTGGCCGCCCGAGAGCTGGCCCGGATACTTGTTCGCCTGCTCCGGGATCTTGACCCGCGTGAGATACTTCATGGCGATCTCTTCGGCGTCCCGCTTCGGCATCTTCTTCACCCAGATGGGGGCGAGCGTGCAATTCTCCAGGATCGTGAGGTGCGGGAACAGGTTGAAGTGCTGGAACACCATGCCGACCTCGCGCCGGACCTCGTCGATCTTCTTCAGATCGTTGGTCAGCTCGGTCCCGTCGACGACGATGCGGCCCTTCTGGTGCTCCTCCAGCCGGTTGATGCAGCGGATCATCGTCGATTTGCCGGAGCCGGACGGCCCGCAGATGACGATGCGCTCGCCCTTGCTGACGGACAGGTTGATGTCGCGCAGGACGTGGAACTCGCCGTACCACTTGTTCACGCCCATCATCTGAACGACGGGCCCGCCGCTGGCAGGAGTCGCCGTCGTGGGGGTCTGTTGCGCCATCGCGGCCATAGGATTCACCGTCGTTCTCCGGCCGCGAGCCGTCGCTCGACCATGAGCGAGTACCGCGACATTCCGAAACAGCAGAGGAAGTAGAAGAGCGCCGCAAAGGCGTAGCCCGTGTTCGACACGGTGGGCGCCGCCCATTGCGGATCAATACGGGCGGACTCGATCGTCTTCATCAGGTCGAAGACGCCGATCACGTAGACGAGGCTGGTGTCCTTGAAGAGCCCGATAAAGGTGTTGACGATGCCGGGGATCACGATCCTCAGCGCCTGCGGCAGGACGATGAAGACCATCATCTTCCAATAGCTCAGGCCGAGCGACATCGCGCCCTCGTACTGCCCCTTCGGGACCGCCTGCAGCCCGCCACGCACCACCTCCGCCATGTAGGCGGACGCAAAGATCGCGACGCCGACCAGCGGCCGGAGCAGCCTGTCGACGCTCATGCCCGCCGGCAGGAACAGCGGCAGCATGGTGTTCGCCATGATTAGGACCGTGATCAGCGGCACGCCGCGGATCACCTCGATGAAGATCACCGAGGCCAGCCTGACGAGCGGCAGCTTCGAGCGGCGGCCGAGCGCGAGCAGGATGCCGAAGGGCAGCGAGACGACGATGCCCACGACGGAGACGAGCAGGGTCACCAGGATCCCGCCCCAGAAGGCGGTCGCGACGGGCTCCAGCCCGATGCTGCGCCAGCCTGTCAGCAGGACGAAGGAGGCGATCGGGAACAGGACGAAGAAGTAGACCGCCCCGAGATCGCGCCGCGGTGCTTTGAGCCAGAGCAGCCAGGCAAGGCCGAAGGCCAGCATGCCGAACCACAGGTCCACACGCCAGCGCTGCGCCACCGGATAGGCGCCGTACGTGAAATAGCCGATGCGGTCGACCACGAAGGCCCAGCACGCTCCGATCGGCCGGCCGGCCATGTCCTCGCGGCAGGCGGCCCGATCGGCGCCCGTCCACACGGCGTCGACGAACAGAAAGCGGACCAGCGGCGGAACGACCAGGTACAGCAGATACAGGACGAACAGCGTCAGGATCGCGTTCGGGATCGACGAGAACAGGTTCTGCCGCGCCCAGGCGATCGGCCCG
>JAQGJZ010000531.1 GCA_028290385.1 Enterovirga sp. | reverse complement strand
CCGGCTTCTCCTCGATAGAGATGGCCGAGCCGTCAGCATCAACCTCCACGACGCCGAACGCACTCGCATTCGCGACCGGATAGGCGAACACGACGGCCCCGCTCTCAAGGGCAGCCGCGTTCTCGAGCTGACTTGTCAGGCCGGCGCCGTAAAACAGGTTGTCGCCCAGGGCGAGCGCGCAGCCCTGCCCCGCGATGAACCGCTCGCCGAGAATGAAAGCCTCGGCAAGCCCGCGCGGCTCCGCCTGCTCGGCATACGCGATGCGGATCCCCCATTGCTCCCCATCGCCCAGCAAGGCGCGAAAGAGCGGCAGGTGCAACGGGGTCGAGATCAGGAGAAAATCGCGAATACCCGCCAGCATCAACGTGGTGAGCGGGTGATAGATCATCGGCTTATCGAAGACCGGCAGCAACTGTTTACTGACAGCACGTGTGATCGGGTAGAGCCGTGTTCCGTGGCCACCAGCCAGGATGATACCCTTCTCGACCATATTTCTCCGCCCGAAGTCTTGCTTGTGTTTGCCATGCCGCGAGCGGAAGGGCAATGCATCCATTCCCAGTAAGGTGAAGTGCCACACGCGGCACAAAAAGAGCGCGAAAACCTGCGCCTAGGACAAGGGTCCGAATGCCTTCCCAGACCGCGCCCGCGCCAACAAACCACAGGCGGGGCCGCCGGTGCCGAAGGCGAGTCTGGCGGCGCGCGTAAGGACGATGCCGCGTCAGGGCTCGGCGGGTCGCTCCCCCACCCCTCTAGCCGGATCGACTGAAAAGTTCTCGTGAAGCAACGACAAGTTGGGCGAGTAGCTTGGATCCCGCTCCAGTATCTTGCCCCAACGCCTTCGCATATACGCCACCTCCGCGTTGAAGCGGAGCACCTTCGCAGGCCGGTCCTCCTGGCCGCGTGAGATGGATTCGTGGTGAAAGAGCTCCGCGAACGGTGTGAATACGACTTTCCAATCGCGCTCGCGCAGACGCAGGCAGAGATCCACATCGTTGAAGGCTACGGCGAGGTTGGCTTCGTCCAGCCCCCCTACAGCTTCATAGCATTCCCGACGAATAATCAGGCAGGCCGCCGTGCAGGCCGAAAGCTCTTGCGCGAGAAGCGCACGGGACATGTAGCCGTGAGCTCGCCGCCCGAAGTATTTGTGCGCGTGGCCCGCCACTCCGCCAATGCCGAGGATGACGCCGGCGTGCTGAACCCGCCCATCAGGATAGAGGAGCTTCGCTCCCGCTGCGGCGACCCCGTCGCGCTGCACCTGCGATACCAACTCGTCGAGCCAGTCCTCGTGAATGGCCTCGACGTCGTTGTTCAACAAGAGGATCAGGTCCCCGGACGCGCGCTCCACGCCGATATTGCACAACCGCGAAAAATTGAACGGCTCGTCGCAGTTGACAATCCGAACGCGCTCATCACGCTCGAGGACCTCGAACAACTCGTATGTTTCCCGAGCCTCGCTAGAATTGTTCACCACGACCAGCTCAACGGCGTCATAGGACGTTCGGTGAAGTACGCTGCTCGCGCACTGCGCTAGCAGACCCGCCTGATCTCTGGTCGGGACAACGACGGAAACCTTGGGGCGGCTCCCTGAGGAGACGGGCCACCGAACCCGATATCCACTATCGCCGACAATCTCGGTCTTGGCGGCGACCTTCAACCTGTCCAGGTGGGCTTGTATAGCCCGCCGGCCGGCGTCGGCGGCATACCCCTTCGCCGCCCCGGAAGCCGCCGTGCTCGCAGGGTGAGCGCGCCAATGATAGAGCACACGGGGGATATGCCGGATGTTTGACGCCCCGACACGTTCGGCACATCTCAGGACCAGATCATAGTCCTGCGCTCCCTCAAACTCCTCGCGGAATTCACCCGCCGCCCGCAGCACGTCAGCCCGGATGCACAGCAGGTGGCAGATGTAGTTGTAGGACAAGAGAAGCGTATAGTTCCAATCCGGCTTGAAGTGCGGATCGACGAAGGCTCCGTCCGGGTCGATCTTGTCCTCGTCGGAATAGATCAGCTGCGGCGCCGACTCGTTGATCGCGTCGACCATCCAGAACAGAGCATCCTCGGTCAGAACGTCGTCATGATCCAGGAAGCAGACGTAATCACCGGTAGCCGTCCCCAAGGCCCTGTTGGAGTTTCTGGCGATGCCGACGTTGGTCTCGCCGGTGACGAGCTTGATCCGCGGATCGTTTTCCGCGACAGCGGCCAGATACTCCCTCGTCTCTGCGGATGGAGAGCAATCGTCGCTGATGCATAGCTCCCACTTGTCATAGATCTGCGCTTTGACGGAGTTGATCGCCTGATCTAAAAAATCGATGGGCGTGTTGTACGTCGGGAGCACAATGGAGATCTTCGGTTTCACGCCGAAGTTCAACGCCTGCCGCTTGAGGTCGCGCCGGATCTCGGGCGTGAGCTCACTGAACCGCGCCCGCCACCGGGCATAGGCCTCGTAAGCCTCCGCCTGCGCCGCGAGCGGCTTTGCCCGCTCGGCAGGAAGCTCTCGATAGAGCTCCGTGAGCTGTTCCGACGCTCGCTCCAACACGGCCCGGGCATCTGCGAACAGCCTCACCGAGGCCGGCAGCGTCGACGCAATGGTCCTCGGCGATCCTGGCAGGTGGGTGTCGGTGTTGGCGAGGACGAGCTCGACCAGGTGGCTCGAGCCGGACGAGAGCGATACCGGGGCCGGCACCTCGAACCCACAAGCCCCGTCGCCGATCCCGGCGGCTGCCAGGTCGACCCTGAGCTGATCCGCGCGGATCAGCCTCTGAAACTGGCCGTCGACGCGCAGCTCGAGCACGACCTTCTGGCTCGGCGACAGGTCGTTGAGGGCCCACCCCCTGATGGTCAGAGGCGTGACATCGTCCAAGCTGCCGAGGATGGTGGGCTCAGCCCGGCTCAGGAGAAAGGCGCTTTCAGCCGGATCCCAGGCGGCGACCTCCGGCGTGACCCGCTCCAGCTGAACGGGGCTGCCGGCGAGTTCGACATCGGAGCCGACAACGGTGAAACGCACCTCCGAGGCATTTTCGTCGACGCTCGTCAGCTCGGCCCTAAAGCCATAGCAGCCATCGCCGTAGCCAGCGCTGAGGACGTCGGACCGAAACGCGTCTGCGCGTCCGAGCCAGACGGTGGTTCCCCCGACCGAGGCCCTGACGTCCAATCGCTTCTCGGGACGCTCCGGGTCGAAC
>JAQGJZ010000526.1 GCA_028290385.1 Enterovirga sp. | reverse complement strand
CGCTCAGCAGGCAGATGCCGGAATAGACCCGGTGCGCCCGGCCGGAGAGCAGCGCGAGGCAACGGCGGGCCTCGTCCTCCGTCTCGGCCTTGGGCAGGATGCGGCGCCCGGCCGCCACGACCGTGTCGGCGGCCAGCAGGGAGGCGCTCTCGCCCTCCCGGCGCGCGGCCTGCGCCTTTTCGCGGGCGAGCCGGCGCGCCAGCTGGCGCGGCAATTCCCCCTTCAAGGGCGTTTCGTCGATATCGGCAGCGCGCAACTCGTCCGGTTCGAGACCGATCTGCCGCAGCAGGGCAAGCCGCCGGGGCGATGCCGATGCCAGAACCAGGCGGGCTCCTGCGCTGCTGCCTTCCCGAACGGCCGCAGCCTCTTCCTCGGCCATTCCCGCCTTCACGTCCCTGCGCTGTTGCATCGCGATCCGGCCGGGAACTTAGAGCGGCACGCCGGGCTTGTGAACCGTGGCGGCGCGAGGGCCGACCAGAACGGAGGCCCTATGTTCCGCAATCTTTCCCAAGCGGCAGCCGAAGCGGCTCTCGATGCGGGCGAAGCGGCCGCGAACAGCGCCGTGACGATCACCGCACGCCTGCCGATCCTGGCGAATTGCATGCTGAGGCCGAGCGCGGACGGCCTCGCCGAATGGCACAAGGCCTGGACCGAGAAGCTCACGGCTGTCTGGGAAGGCTCCGTCGCGGCGTCGACGGCCTGGAACGAGCTCGCCTGGCGAACCCTGTTCTCCCCCATGACGCCGACGGGTGCGGCGCATGAGGCGCTGGTGCTCGTGAAGGCCGTGTCGAAGCCGGGCCATGCCTGCGTGCGCGCGAACGCGCAGCGCTTCGGCCGACTGTGACGCGAACCCGCTAGATCTCGGTCGTCTCGGGCACGGCCGGGGGCACCGGCTCGCCGCCGGCCGCGAAGTCACGCCGCAGCCGCCGGTAATGCGCGAGGCCGAGCGGGATCGTCGCGAGATACAGAACCGTGATGATCACGAGCGTCTCGAACGGGAAGCTCACCACGAGCCCGAACACCGCGACCGTGAGCACGAAGATCGGCAGCACCCAGTCGCGCGGGATGCGCTTGCCCCAGGTCTTCCCCGAGTAGGTCGGGATGGTCGACACCATCAGCAGCGCGATCAGGAACACGTAGCCGACCACGACCGGTGCGACGCGCTCGTCCACGGGCACGCCCAGGAAGTGGAGGTAGATCGGCAGCAGCACCGCGCCGGCCCCCGCGGGCGCCGGCATGCCGACGAAGAAGTCTTTCTTCCATTCCGGCCGATCCGGATCCTCGATCATCACGTTGAACCGCGCGAGGCGGAGCGCCATGGCGATGGCGAAGATGAGCGCGACCGTCCAGCCGAGCGCCTTCACGTCGTGCAGGATGAAGCTGTGCAGCACGAGCGCCGGCGCGACGCCGAAGTTCAGGAAGTCGGCCAGCGAATCGAGCTCCGCCCCGAAGCGGGACGTGCCCTTGAGAAAGCGCGCGAGCCGCCCGTCGACGCCGTCCAGCAGGGCGGCCACCACGATGGCGATGACGGCTGGCTCCAGCCGCCCCTCATAGGCGAGCCGGATCGCCGTGAGCCCGAGGCACAGCGCGATCAGCGTGATCAGGTTGGGGGCGATCACCCGGAACGGCACCGGCTTGTTGAACAGCCGCCGCTTGGGCTCGACCGGATCGGGAACGAAAGGCTGGAAGATGTCGCTCATGCGGCTCTGCTCGGGAACGGGCGCAGGCTAGGACGAGGCCACGGCATGGACAACCGCGGCCCCGCCGCGGCTCATGACGCGAGATAGGTGCGGGCGGGCTCGGTGCCCTTGATGTCGGCGAGCACGGTTTCGCCCGAGATCGCCTTCTGGCCGACGCCCACCAGCACCTGCGTCGTGGTCGGCAGGTACACGTCGACGCGCGAGCCGAACCGGATCAGGCCGAAGCGCTGGCCGGTCGCGAGCGGCTCGCCTTCCTTGACCCAGTCGACGATGCGGCGGGCGACAAGGCCCGCGATCTGGACGACGCCGACCGACACGCCCTCCGTCTCGATCACCAGCGCGTTGCGCTCGTTGTGTTCGCTCGCCTTGTCGAGGTCGGCGTTGAGGAACAGGCCCGGCGTGTAGGCGACGCGGGTGATGCGGCCGCTCACGGGCGAGCGGTTCACGTGGCAATCGAACACGTTCATGAACACCGAGATGCGCAGCATGGGCAGCTCGGGCAGGCCCATTTCCGGCGGCGGCACGCAATGGGTGATCATGCTGATCCGCCCATCCGCGGGCGACACCACGAGCCCGTCCCGGACGGGCGTGACGCGCTGCGGATCGCGGAAGAAGTAGCACACCCACAGGGTGACGATCAGCAGCAGCCAGAACAGCGGCTTCCAGACGAAGCCGAGCAGCACGGCGGCCACAAAGGCGATCGCGATGAAGGGGTAGCCCTCGCGCCGGATCGGCACGAACAGCCGCCGGATCGATTCGTAGATGTCGCTCATGTCGCCCTGTAATGGTGCCGTGTGTTCAACCCGCGGATTGCAGGCCGGGTTCGGCCGGTCAACCGGCCACGCTGACGCGAAGCGAGGCGCCCTCGTCGGCGCGCGCCCGCTCCAGCGTCTCCATGGCCTCCGCGGCCTTGCGCTGGCGGTCCCACATGGCCGCGTAGGTGCCGTCCCGCGCCAGCAGGTCCGCATGCGAGCCGCGCTCGACGATCAGCCCGGCGTCCAGGACCAGGATCTCGTCCGCGCCGATCACCGTGGACAACCGGTGCGCGATCACGATCGTGGTGCGGTTGCGGGAGACCCGCTCCAGCGCATCCTGGATCTCCTTCTCCGTGAAGGTGTCCAGCGCGGAGGTCGCCTCGTCCAGGATCAGGACCGGCGGCGACTTCAGGATCGTCCGCGCGATCGCGACGCGCTGCTTCTCGCCGCCCGACAGTTTCAGCCCGCGCTCGCCGACCGGCGTCTCGTAGCCCTCCGGCAGCGTGCGGATGAAGCCGTCGATCTGCGCCAGGCTCGCGGCCTCCGCGATGTCCTCGGGCCGGGCGTCGGCGCGGCCATAGGCGATGTTGTAGCCGATCGTGTCGTTGAACAGCACGGTGTCCTGCGGAACCATGCCGATCGCGGCCCGCAGCGACGTCTGCTGCACGTCGGCGATGTCCTGCCCGTCGATGAGGATGCGCCCGCGTGTCGGCTCGTAGAAGCGGAACAGGAGGCGCGAGATCGTCGACTTGCCCGCCCCTGACGGGCCCACGATCGCGACCGTGCGGCCGGCCGGGACCGTGAAGCTGATCCCCTTCAGGATCGGGCGGGCGGGCGTGTAGGCGAAGTGCACATCCTCGAAGCGCACCTCGGCCCGCTGCACGGCGAGCGGCGCCGCGCCCGGCCGATCCTCGATCTCCGGATGCTGCTGGATGATCCGGAACATGTCGTCGATGTCGATCAGCGCCTGTTTGATCTCGCGATACAGCATGCCCATGAAGTTCAGCGGGATGTAGAGCTGCACCAGCATGGCGTTGACGAGCACGAAGCTGCCGATCGAGGCCCGTCCCGCCATGATGTCGCGCGCCGCGAGCAGCATCACGACCGTCATGCCGGCCGAGAAGATCACGGCCTGGCCCGAGTTCAGCACCGCCAGTGACGTGTAGGTCTGAGTGGAGGCGCGCTCGTAGCGCTGCATGGAGCGGTCGTAGCGCTCGGCTTCGCGCCGCTCGGCGCCGAAATACTTGACCGTCTCGTAGTTGAGCAGCGAATCGACGGCGCGCACGTTGGCGTCCGTGTCGGACTCGTTCATCTGCTTGCGGATTGAAATCCGCCATTCCGTCGCCTTGTACGTATAGGCCAGGTACACCGCGACCATCACGAGGACGACGACGGAATACGTCCAGTCGAACTCGTAGGCGAGGATGCCGATCACCAGCAGGAACTCGACGATCGTCGGGATGAGCTGCAGCACGAACAGCCGGGACAATTCCTCGATGCCGTTCCGGCCGCGCTCGAGGACGCGCGTCAGCCCACCCGTCTTCCGGTCCAAGTGGAAGCGGAGCGAGAGGGAATGCATGTGCTCGAAGGTCTGCTGCGCGAGCCGGCGCACGGCATGCATCGCGACCTTGGCGAAGAGGCCGTCCCGCACCTGCGTGAGCAGCGCCTGCAGCGTCCGCGTGACGCCGTAGGCGATCGTGAGCGCCAGGGGCGCGGCCCAGAGGCCCCACGGAAGATTCGCGATCCAGCCCGGCAGGCTCGCGGCTTCGCCGGCGGGGCTGCCCTTGCCGGACACCACAACCAGCGCGTCCGTCGCCCACTTGAAGGCGAAGGGCGTCACCATCGTCACGAGCTTGGCGATGAGCAGCAGGCCGAAGGCGAGATAGACCCGGCGCTGCAGCTCCGGCCGTCCCTTCGGCCAGAGATAAGGCCACAATCTGAGAAGCGTCGCGACGAGGCCTGGGCGCGGCTGAGGCGCTTCGAGGCCCGAAGGGGGGGCAAGCATCATGGTATCCGGATTCCAGGCCGATATAGGCCTGCCGGGCCGGACTTGCACGCGCTCCCGGGTGGGAGCCGCTATCGGGTCTGCGCGGTGTCGGCCGGAAGCACGAAGACCTGCCCCGGATAGATCAGGTTCGGATCGCGGATTTGCGGCGTGTTGGCGCCATAGATCACCGTGTAGCGCAACCCGCGCCCGTAAGTTCGCTTCGAGATGGACCAGAGATTGTCGCCCCGGGCGACGATCGCGGTGTTCACCTCGGGCACGACCACCTGGCCCGGATCGGCGAGCGCCGTATCCGTGCCGCCCGCGCGCGGGCTGGCGGTCCCGGCTGCGACGCGGTCCGTCGAGGCCGGCTGCGCGCCCCCGAG
>JAQGJZ010000516.1 GCA_028290385.1 Enterovirga sp. | reverse complement strand
TTCGAACCGCAGCGGGATGTTCTGCGGCGTGGGGCCGGCAAAGTAGGCCGCGATGTCGCCCATCATGAGCAACGCGCCGACGGTGACCAGCACCGTGCCTACCTCGTTCTCGGTATGCGACCGGCGCGTCAGCGGTTCGAGCAGGAACTCATAGAACACGCGTCCGAACAGACCGAACACGACGACGAGGACGAGTACGCTCACCCACGGCGGCAGGCCGAGCTGCGTATAGGCCAAGCTCGCCGCGATGCCTCCGACCGCCAGCAGCGTGCCGTGGCTGAAGTTGAGGATCTTCACGACGCCGTAGACGAGCGAGAGCCCGAACGCGACCAGAGCGTAGATGCCGCCCAGCAGGACACCACTGATCACGAGTTGGAGGAAGGTGGTGATGTCCATGAGCTCTCGTCGCGCGACTGCGGCCTGCGGGGCGGGTCAGGTGCGAGGGCTTACTGCCAAGCCGGCGAGGGATAGGCGAAGGGGCGCTGCGCGACGTTCGGGGGCGCCACGACGTAGAGCTTGCCGTCCTGAACCTGGCTGGTGAAGGACGGCATGTCGGAGATGCCGCCGTCCTGGAACTTCACCGTACCGACGGGCGACTTGAAGGTGCCGTGATCGAGCGCGGCCCGCACCTTCGCCCGGTCGACCGAGCCAGCCTTCTCGATCGCCTGGATCATGATCAGGTAGGAATTCAGCCGGTTGATGGTCCAGAGGTAGTCGAGGACGTCGACGTCCGACTCCTTCAGCACGGTCGTGACGAACTCGCTGTAGTCACCCTTCGTGCCGGGCAGCCAGGAGATCTCGCCGCTGAGCCCCTCGGCATCCTTGCCGAGCGTGCGGATCAGCTTGCCGGTCGTCATGATCTCGTGGACGTCCTTAGCCTTCACTCGCATCTGGCGCATCTGCTGGATCAGCGGCAGGGCCGGCGAGTCATAGCTTGCGATGTAGATGATGTCGGCCTTGGCCGAGCGCATCTTCAGGGTCAGCGGCGTGAAATCCTTCAGCTCCGGCGAGAAGACCTCATTGCCGACGATCTTCATGCCCTGCGCCTCAGCGCGCTTGGAAAACCAGTTTACGATGTCCTTCGTCAGAAGGTTGTCCTGGGCGACGAAGAAGATGCTCGACGGCTTCGGCGACAGCGTATTGAGCATATCGAAATAGTAATCCGACCAATGCTCGGCCGTGCTCTGAACACCAAAGGTGAATTTCAAGCCTCGAGTGTAGATGTCGGCGGCCGAGGCGTTCGACATGACGCTCGGAATGCCATGCTTCTCGAAGACCTGCGACACAGCGAACGCCACCGCCGACCAGTCGGGCCCGAGGAACAAGTCCACATTGTCGGCCGTCGCCAGGCGCTCGTAGAGCGTGACGGCGGTGCTCGGGTTACTCTGGTCGTCGTAAGCGACGATCTTGATCGGGATCTTCTTGTCGCAATCCTTCACGAACACGCCGCCAGTCTTGTTGAACTCGGTTTCGAAGACCTCGGTCATCTTGACCCAGCGGTCAGCTAGCGTGGAGTTGCGGCCGGTCGCCGAGATTGTCGTGCCGAAGGTGATCGGACCTTCACAGGAGCCGATCTTGGCCTGCGCTGCACCGGCGGCAAGGAATCCGCAGGTGGCTAGGGCAGCCGAAATCCACGTGGAACGACGCATTCGTGAGCTCCCGTCAGAAATATCTGGCGCCGCATGATGGCCAGCACTGCGAGCAGCGGCAAGATAAAACGTGGGGCACATGGCGCCCTTTTTGGCACAACTGCCTGCCGCGGGAGCCGGGCTCGGCCATCTACCTGACCAAGTTTGCTTTTGCTCCAAGGGGATGCGGCGCCCGGGACGGGCGGCCTGATGGCGCAAAGATCACCCCGGGCGGAATTATAGGCTTGCGGTATCGCCCCGTGACACTGAAATATCACCACCTGAGCGCGGCTTCTGGCGGATGCGATAGGCAGCCGCGCGCAAGGCAGGAAGTGAGTGGATGCCCGAAGAACGCGTGCTGATTGCTGGAGCAGGTCCCGTAGGTTTGGTGGCGGCCGCCCGCCTGGTCCGGCAGGGCATTCCCGTGACGGTTCTCGAGGCCGGCAGCGCCCTTGGGACAGAATCGCGGGCCTCGACCTTTCACCCGCCGACGCTCGACATGCTGCATGAGCTCGGGGCGGCCGACCCGTTGCGGGCGCAGGGCCTCGAGGCGCCCGAGGTTCAGTATCGCTCCAAGGCCGAGGGCCTCATCGCGCAGTTCGACTTCCGCGACATCGGCGACCTCACGGCTCATCCCTACCGCGTACAGACCGAGCAATCGAAGCTCACCCGGATCTTGCTTGAACAACTCGAGCGCGATCCGAATTTCGAGATCGAGTTCGGCTCGGCACTGGAGGGCATGGAGCAGGACGAGACCGGTGTGCGCGTAACGCTGCGACGCGGCGAGGACAGGCAGATCCGGACCGGCCGCTTCCTCATCGGTGCAGACGGGGCTCGCAGCGCCACCCGGCGCGCGGCGAATATCGAATTCGAGGGCTTTACCTGGCCTGAGCGCTTCCTGGTGCTGAGCACGCCGTTCGACTTCAAAGACGTGATCCCGGATCTCGTCTCGGTGAATTACGTCGCAGACCCGCAGCACTGGCATTTCCTGCTGCGAATCCCTCACCTCTGGCGCGTGATGTTTCCCATCGGGCCCGATACGAGCGACGACACCGCGCTCGATCCGGCCTTCGGCCAGTCGCTGATGGCCCGCGTCGTGCCCGGCATCACGCACTACGAGATCGTCCACACGACGCTCTACCGGGTGCATCAGCGCGTGGCGAAGCAGTTCCGGGTTGGCCGCGTGTTCCTGGCGGGCGATGCGGCGCATATCAACAACCCGCTCGGCGGGATGGGGATGAATGGCGGCATCCACGATGCCATCAACCTGAGCGACCGGCTGGCACAGGTGTGGGCGGGCCAGGCGGGCGAAAACAGCCTGGACCTATATGATCGCCAGCGCCGGACCGTGACGATGGAATCCGTGCAGACGCAGACCATCCAAAACAAGCGCGATCTTGAGGCAGCCGATCCGGCGGCACAGGCAGAGTTCCGCGATCGGCTGCGCGCGACCTCGGCGGACCCCGCCAAGACGCGGGAATTCCTGAAGCGTATCTCGATGGTGGCGAGCCTCCATCGAGCCGCTGCCCTCAACTAGGGAGAGCGGCAGCGTCCCCGTCCAACCCGACCGCCCTGGGGGGCAGCGTCTGGTCTCGGCAGGCACCCCCCTCGTTCTCGATCTCCGGACAACACCTCGCATGAGCCTGCAAGTCAGCCGCCATCGTGGCATAACCAATGCCCAAGCGGTCCCGACGACTCTCTCGCTCAAGCAGAAGGCCTACGAGGCGATCAAGCATCGGATCATCACCGGTGCGTTCCGGCCCGGCGAGACCCTGAACGGGTCCGCGGTGGCGAGCCTTCTGGCGCTTGGCCGAACCCCGGTTCACCAGGCTTTCGACCGCCTTGGGCTGGAGGGGCTGGTCGACGTCCTGCCGCGCAAGGGCATCGTCGTACGCCCCCTCAGGCTGGAAGAGGTTATCCAGATCAGCGAAGCCCGGCTCCTCAATGAGGCGTACGCCGTGCGCCTCGCGGCCGAGCGCGCGAGCCCGGGCGAGATTGCGCGGATGCGCGACATCCTCACACGAGCGGCCGCACCCAACCTTGAAACCGAGGAGCTGGTGCTGCTTGATCGCGGGTTCCACAAGCTTATCGCCGAAGCAGCGCGGAACAGCATCTTGGCTGACATCCTGCTCAATCTGAACGAGCGATCACTCCGACTGTGGACGATTTCGTTCGAGTCGGTTGACCGGCACACGATCATCAACAGCGAACATCGGGAGATCTTTCTCGCGATCTGCCAGCGCGACGCCGTCGCCGCCGAGAGTGCGATGCGCCAGCATATCGGCTCATTCCGACAGACGGTTATCGAGCAATTGTCCAGCGGAATGATTTGAGCGCGAACTTGTTGGGACCAGCCGCGATGGGCGCCCCGGAGCAACCCCCTTGGACCTGAAGCGGCTCACCTACTTCACCTGGGTTTACGAGGAGGGCAGCTTCACGGCCGCGGCCAGAAAGGCGAACGTGGTCCAGCCCACGCTCAGCATGCAGGTGAAGCGGCTCGAGGACGATCTCGGGGTCAAGCTTTTCGAACGAACCTTGGGTGGTGTCCTTCCGACACCTGCCGGCAGGCGCCTGTACAGGCACTCCCTGGCGATCACCCGCGAGGTCGCTTTGGCCCAGGAAGCACTCGCCGAGTTGGGACCCTCGGCGGAGATCACGGGCGCGATCCGGGTCGGCATTCCGATGGCGCTAAGCCGTGGCGTCCTCGCGCCGACGCTGCTCGAGTTCTTCGAACGCTATCCGCACATCGATATCAGCCTCAAGGAGGCCTACACGGGCACGGTCGTCGAGTGGGTCCAGAGCGGTCAAGTCGATTTTGCCCTGGGAGCGCTACCCTCCGTCGGCCCGGGGCTGATGCAGAAGCTGATCTTCACCGACACCGTGGTCCTGATCTCCAGCCGGCCGATCAATGGTCCGAACCACGCCCCCTGCGACCTGGCCGCCCTTACCGGCCTCAAGTTGATCCTGCCCTCCGCAGGGCACAGCTTCGCGGGCTTCGTGCGCGCCTGCATCAATGAGGGCAGCATCAAGCCCGAGCGCCTGGTGGAGATCGACGGGAACGTCGGCAGCATGGAATTGATGCGCTGCTCGGACTGGGCCGTTCTGAGCCCCTTCGTGGCGGTCTCGAACGGCCGCTACAACGACCTGTTCGTGTACCCGGTCTCCAACCCCAAGATCCCGTTCAACATCTACCTGATCTACGATCAGCGGCGGCCCCTGACGCCGGCGGCATTGCGCTTCCTGGAGATCATCAAGCGCCAGCTGCGGATCGCTTCGGTGCAGAGCGGCACGCTCGTGCGGGAATAGGAGCCGGAGGCGGGAGCCCGGAGTTCCGGCTCGAGCCCGCCGCGTCAGGCGGCGCTGCTCGCGGGAGCCAGCCCCACCCGCGGGGCCGCCTTCCCGTCCGCTTGGCTCGGCGTGAACTGGAAGTCCGCGGGGTCGAGCTCGGCAGTCAGCTTCCAGTAATCGACCAGCCGCCAGGGCGAATTCGCCACCACCCGGCCACGGCTGTTCTTGTACCAGTTGCTCATCCCGCGGTGGTTCCAAACCATGCTGCGGTGCGCCTCGTCCAGCTGCGCGTTGTAGCGCTCGAACGGCTCGGTCCGGCATTCGATGGCGGCCAAGCCGCCCTCGAGCAGCTCGCGCAGCGCCTGCATGACGTAGCGGACCTGGCATTCGGTGTGGAAGAACAGGCTTCCGCCATGGGCGAGGTTCGTGTTCGGCCCGTACAGGACGAACATGTTCGGGAAGCCCGGGACCGTGATGCCCAGGTAGGCGCGCGGATCGTCCTCGCCCCAGACATCGTGCAGACTGAGTCCGGCCCGGCCGACCACCTTCATGGGCCACAGCATCCGGCTCGCCTGGAAGCCCGTGGCCAGCACGATCACGTCGACCGGATGCGTCCTGCCCTCGCCGTCGACGATCGCGTCAGGGGTCACCCGGCTCACCTCGGCGTCGATCAGCTCGACGTTGGGCCGCTTCAGCATGCGGTACCAGCCGTTGTCCCGCAACATGCGCTTGCCGTAGGGGGGATAGCTCGGCACGGACTTGGCCACGAGGTCCGGGCGGCCGTCCAGCTCCTGCCGGATATAGGCCGTCAGGCTCTGACGCATCGCGTCGTTTTGGGGGTTCAGCGAGCGCTCCGGATGCGGCCAGGTCGGATCGACCTGAAGCGAGGGGTGAAGCACGTCGCCGGAGGCCCAGAACAGCAGATACCGGTACCAGCGGCCGAAGAAGGGAATGTGCGCAAGCGCCCACCGCATGCCCTCGCTGACCTCACGCTGGTAGTTTGGGTTGAGGGCGGCCCAGCTCGGCGATCGCTGAAACACAAGCAGCTTTTCGACCTCGCCGGCGATCGAGGGACCGACCTGCATGCTGCTTGCGCCCGTGCCGATCAGCGCAACAATGCGGCCAGCGAGGTCCTGGCCGTGATCCCAGCGCGCGGTGTGGAACGCCGGCCCCTTGAACGTGTCGAGACCGGGGATGTTCGGGATCTTCGGCCGATTGAGCTGACCTACCGCCGGGACGAACACGTTGCCCGTCACGGTCGCGATGCGTCCGTCCGGCTCGCGCGTCGTCACGGTCCAGATCGACCGGGCCTCGTCGTACTCGGCCGAGGCCACCTCCGTTCCGAAGCGGATGTGCTCCCGGATGCCGAACCGGTCCGTGAGTTGGTCGAGATAGGCCCACAGTTCGTCGCGTTTTGCGAAGTGCCGGCTCCAGTCGTGTTTGGGCGCGAAGGAGAAGGAGTAGAAATGGTTCGGGATGTCGACGCCGGCACCCGGGTAGCTGTTCTCGTACCAGGTGCCGCCAACCTCCGTGTTCTTCTCCAAGATCACGAAGGGAATGCCGGCTTCCCGCAGCTTGATGCCCATGCACAGCCCGGCAAGCCCGGCGCCGACGATCACCACGTTGAAGCGCTTGCGTTCGGCCAAGTCCGGCTCCGAACGCCACGGGACGGATCGCAGGTCCTGACCCTCACCGTTCCACTCCTCGAGCCACATCTCGGCGTAGTTCGGCGGCAGCTCGGTTCCGATCCCGGCGCTCATGAGGCGCCGGAACTGCTCCACGGAGGGACGGGGGGCCGGTCGGCTCGCGCCGGAGGCGGCGTCCTTCAGGGCTCGGACGAGAGCATCCTGGATCCGGGTAGCGAGCTCATCCGGTAGGATCTGCTGGTAGCTCCAGCCGCCCTGAACATACGGCCGCGCCTCGTCGAGCAGCTCCGTGTCTCCGGTGAGCTGGGCGTAAACCAGGAGCTGTGGGACGATGTCGGCCTCGCGCAGGGCCGCACGCAGCGCCTGTTCGTCCGCCACGGCAGACTGGAACACCGCGGCAGGCAAAGCGGAGATTTGATCGGCACCGATCGGCATCGAGGCTGTCCAGCACGGGAGATGGTTCAGGACCGCCAGCCGAGGGCGCCTCCCCCGTAGGACTGACCCTCTGCGATGGTTCAGCATGAGAAGGCGGCTCATCTTCCGCAAGCGGGCCCGTCTTGATGTGGGCATCACTCGCGCTGATGCGGGGCACCGGCCGAGCAACATCAATCCCGTTGATAAGGGGCATCATCATAAGAGCTCTTGCGTTGTAAGCTCCCTGGCTCCTTGGTGAGCAGAACAAGACGAAAAGAGCTGGGTGGGCCGTGCGGAATACGTCCCGGTACCTCCCAGCGTAACGACAGGGAGGAACGATTGATGGTGAGGAACTGGATTGCGGGCGCGGCGCTGGCCGTTCTTGCGGCCGCGTTCGGCGGCTCGGCGACGGCTCAGAAGCTCGACAAGCTCGTCGTCCAGACGGGCTCCCCGGTTCCGGCCACGGCCTATCTCGACATCTACGTGGCCCAGCATGCCGGCCTGTTCAAGCAGGAGGGGCTCGAGGTCGATTTCCGTTATTCGCAGGGCGCGCCGCAGGCCGTCCAGATCGTGGCGAGCAACGGGGCAGATGTCGGCACCGTCGCGTACGAGCCGTATCTGCTCGGCCACAAGAGCGGTATGCGCGGCAAGTTCATCTTCGAAGAATTCCACTACACCATCTTCTTCATGGCGGTGCCGGAGGACAGCCCGATCAAGTCCGTGGCCGACCTCAAGGGCAAGCGGATTGGCGTCACCAACATGGGGAGCGGGTCCCTGATCATCGCGCGCTCGATGCTGCGCGGCGCCGGCATCGATCCCGCCCCGTCGATGTTCCTGCCGGTGGGCGTCGGCGATACGGCCGTCCAGGCCCTGAGGTCCGGCGACATTCAGGCCCTGTCCCTTTATGACGGGGCTTATGCGGCACTCGAGCGGGCCGGGGTGAAGCTGCGCTACATCCACCATCCCGAGATCGGCTTCATCGGCAATGCCGGCTTCCTGGTCTCCGAGAAGACCTACAAGGAAAAAGAAGAGCAGCTCGTCCGCTTCCTGCGCGCGGCGATCAAGGCGCGCATCTTCATCAAGGCGAACCCGGAAGCCGCGCTCAAGCTCTATTGGGCCGCCAATCCGGCCGCCAAACAGGGCGGGACCGAGGCTGAGGCTATCGAGAAGGGGCTGGTCGAGGTGAAGTTCATGTCACCGAGCCTGCTCGACAAGCCCGTGGACCAGATCGGCCGCTTCGACATGGATCAGGTCGCCACCTACCTCAAGGTCATGAAGGAGGAAGGCATCCTGACCACCGACATCGGTCCACGGGATCTCGCCACGAACGCCCTCCTCGACAAGGTCGGTAAGATCGACCCCGAGCCGATCCGCGAGCTCGCCCGGACCTGGAAATGACAGCCGTCGCGAGGGGCCCGGTTCAGGGGATGCCGTTTCCTGGGACGCACGAGGGCGGCGACCGGCCCGGCGGCGCGGCGCTCTTCCCCGCCGGGGTTCCGGCCCGCGAGCCCGGCCCAGCCCTGATCGAGTTCGATCGTGTCGCGAAGGTCTACAACGCGGCCGATGGGCGTCCCGTTCGTGCCGTCGATTCCGTGAACGGCACCATCTCGGCCGGCGAGTTCGTGTCCATTCTCGGCCCCTCGGGTTGCGGCAAAAGCACCCTGATGATGATGCTGGCCGGCCTCCTCCGTCCAACGGAGGGGGAGATCCGGTTCAAGGGCAAGCCGGTCGTAGGCCCTCAGGAGGGGTTCGGGATCGTCTTCCAGGACCCTGTCCTGTTTCCGTGGCGCACCGTGCAGGACAATGTTCGCCTGCCGGCCGAAGTGCGTGGGTTGCACAAGGACGAGCAGATCGAGCGCGCCCGCGCCATGGTCGCGCTTGTCGGGCTCCGCGGTTTCGAGAGCAAATATCCGAGCGAGCTCTCGGGCGGCATGCAGCAGCGGGTCGCCATCGCCCGTGCTCTTTCGCTCGGTCCGTCGCTGCTGGTCATGGACGAGCCCTTTGGCGCGCTCGACGCGATGACCCGCGAGCAGATGAACCTCGAATTGCAGCGCATCAGCCTCGAATCCGGTGCAACCGTGGTGTTCGTCACGCACTCCATTGCCGAGGCCGCCTTTCTGTCCGATCGCGTCTTCGTCATGTCCGGCCGACCTTCGACGGTCCGCGAGATCCTGACAGTCGATCTGCCGCGGCCGCGAGCCATCGAGCAGATGAACACCGACAAGTTTGGGGTGTACGTCTCGCACCTCCGCTCGCTTCTCAATTCGCACGGAGACCTGTCATGTGTGGGATCGCGGTCGCTCCGGAGGGCCGCCCCATCCGTGTGCGGGTCCCGCACAGCGCGCCTGCTATCCTGACCGCGATCGGGCTGCTGGTGCTCTGGGAA
>JAQGJZ010000492.1 GCA_028290385.1 Enterovirga sp. | reverse complement strand
CCGCCCGACATAGTCGACCTGCTTGAAGAAGATCGGGCTCCAATCAGGCTTGAGTTGCGGAAGCAGCAATCCCGTCCAGCGGTCGACCTCGGAACTGTCTGTATAAACGACATCATGCCCGCCCTCGCCCGACAGGAAGGCGCGCAGAATGAGCAAGGCCTTGTCGTCGAGTTCGTCACCCGCTCTGAGACGGGCGACCCACTGCGCGCTGCTCCGCGAAGCGAGCGACAACAGTACGCCCTCCGTGTCCGCATCCGGCGGCAAGACCACCAAAGACACGCAGTTCTGCAGCCCGAGGCGGCGGATCTCGCCCTCCATCGCGTCCCGGGAACCGGCGAAGACGGCGATGGTCAACCCAAAGTCGGGCTGACTCTGAACCGCCAGCGAGCGCAGCGTCTTGAGGCTCGCTCCGAATTCCTCATCGCTTGCGGCCATCACGAAGCCGAGCGAGGTTGCGGCCGGAGCCTGCGCGAGGGCTCGGTCCAGCCCCTCGGGCTCCAGCGAGCGCCGCCGGGCCGCCGCGAAGCTGGCGAACTCCGTAACGCGCCTCAGGTCAAAGGCGGTGCGCCCCATGACCCCTCGTTTTCTCCGCCCGCGCAAGCGGCTGAGAACGTAGTGGGGCATCCGGGACGGGTGCCGCAGGAGAACGTCCCACGCGACCCGAGCGTCGCTGAGGGCCTGGACACGGTCGATTCGGATCTCCTGGTCGGAGGACAACCTCGCCACGATCTCGAGCCGCACCGTGTCGGCGGGCGCTAGACCGATCCACCGCCCGCGACCTAGAACGGCGGCTGGCAGGATCCACTCCTCGCTGGATCCATCGGCCCGGCGAAACCTGAGAAGGGGTCGAACGGGCTGTCCGGAGAAGCTCTGGCTGAATTCGATTCGAACCCAGCGCGAACGGAGATGCCCGGCATCATCGAGCGCGAACACGGATTCCATGCCGGATGGGCAGCCCTCAGGCGGCATCGACGGTTCGCTCAATCGTCGCTACCGCACTCAACTCGCGAACTGGAATCCACCGGCCGCCGCGGCCGCATACTCCAACAGGACAAGGTGGACCGGAACCGACTGCGATGCTGGAAAGGCGTGGAACATGGTCCGATCCTACGTCGGAACCGCCGCAGGTCAAAGCCTAGCTCCAAACCTGGAGGGGCTATTGGACGCAGCTCGCAGCAGATCGGGCCGGAGCGCCGCCCTTGCAGCCACCGAGGGCAAGTCATTGCGGGCTGCCCCGCTCGAGACCGAGTTCAACGCGGTACCGGCCTGGACGCCAATAGCGGATCGACAAAACGATCTCGATGACGACCTGCGCTTTGTCTCTCGGGATTTTTCACCGATTTCGAGAACGCTTGCGTTCCGAACAAAGCAGATCCCTGATGTCGCTCACTGGCGCAGAAACCAATAGACACGAAACCAGCACCGCCTCGGCTTATTTCGGTATTGTTATGCGTTCATTGCTGCATAGTTCGACAATGACCCTGACACCGGACCGGATAGCGTATTGATGCCGGTGCGGCTCTGGTCCCCTGCTGTCTATGACCACAATCTAGCGGCCATCATGCCGGCGGTCTCTGCCGAATGGTCAGGCGGCCCGAAAGCGCGGACATCATCGTCCACCCGGCGCTCATCCATCCGGCGCGAGATCGGCAGGAGATCGCAGAGCAGCTTGCGGCAACGCACTCCATTGCTCGTGCCCACGACAAGATCCTTCTGGTGTTCGTGGTTTCCGACAGAGAAGTCCCCGTGGTCCTGGAGGGCTGCCGGGTTCTCGTCTATCGCATAGGGCTGACGAGGCGATATCGCCTGCCCAACGAGTTCCCGGTTCCGTTCCTCTGGCACCCGGCCCCGCGCGAATTGCCGCCCAACGAGCAGGACGGAAAGCCGGTTCTCGGCTTCTGCGGGGCATTCCGTGGGCGCCCGCTCCGCCGCCGCACACTGAAACTGCTGTCGGCGGATCACCGGTTCGATTGCAGGTTTGTGCTGCGGCACCAGTTCTGGGGCAGCGAACTGCCTAGAGAGGTCGCGCGCCAGGAGTATTTCGACAACATCGCGCAATCCCATTTCGTGATCTGCGACCGAGGCAAGGGCAATTGGTCGGTTCGGCTATACGAAGTTCTGGCCAGCGGACGGATTCCAGCCTTCGTGGACACGGGCATGGATCTTCCGCCGGCCCGAGGACTTCATCCCTGGTCTGATGCCGTCGTTTCGGCGCCGACCGCGAGGAAGCTCGCGGAGCGCATCTGGGATGTCTGGGCGTCTGGTGACGTCGTGGAGCGTCAAAGAAGGTGCCTCGAGCTCTACCGCTCCAGCCTGTCCCGGGAAGGCTTTGCAAGGACGATCGAGGAGCAGCTCGAAAAGATCCTGCAGGGAGACGATTACGCGGATCGCCTCTTCAGGCCGCAATGGCGTTCGACCTGCACCGGCCTGATCCGCAGGACTCGTGCGAAGTTGTGACGCGGCGAGCCGGCGATCCACTCCGAGGTGCCCGGTCGCGATCGCGCGCGAGCGTATCTTCCAAGTCACGCCCGGCTGGCGCGTTTTCGGCTATCAAGGGGGATGCTCGAAAGACCGAGGCGTACATCGCTTGCCCGACCGATCGCGGCGGCCACATTGGCCGCCCTCCTCGGCGCCTGCTCGGCCCTGCCATCCAGCGGGCCGGGGAGCAGTGAGGTTGAGCGGCTTGCGGACAACGAGGTCGAAGGCCGCTACGTCCTGGTCGACGTAGACGACCGGAGCGCCGCCATCCTGGCCCGTCACTCGGGCCCGTCGTTTCGTACGAGCTTCGGGGACAGCCGCCCCGCCCCGCAGATCCGGATCGGCGTTGGTGACGTCGTCAATGTCAGCATCTGGGAGGCCGCAGAGGGCGGCTTGTTCTCGGCTGGAGGCCCAATCGGCTCGCGAAGCGCCACGGTCAGCCCGCAACAGGTCACCCAGGACGGCACGATCCAGGTGCCCTATGCAGGCCGGCTCCCAGTCGTCGGCCGAACGCCCGCTCAAGCGGAGGCGGCGATTGTGGCTGCGCTCGCCGGGAAGGCGATCGAACCGCAGGTGGTCGTGACCGTTCCGCGTGCGCTGTCGAGCACAGTCGTGCTCACGGGCGAAGCCACACCCGGCGCCCGGATCCCGCTGAGTGCCGCCGGCGACCGCATCCTGGACGTGGTCGCGTCCGGCGGCGGCATTCTCGGGACGGCTCACGACGTGCTCGTCCGGCTGACCCGGGGCAACACCACCGTCACGGTTCCGTTCGAGGTCATCCTCTCCAACCCGAGAGAGAACATTTTTACCCGGCCCGGCGATGCCATCACCCTGGTCCGGGAGCCACAGACCTTCAGCGCCCTCGGGGCGCTCGGGGGAAATCGCCTCGTTCCCTTCTCTCGAGTGACCATGTCGCTGGAGGAGGCGGTCGCCACGGCAGGAGGGCTGCTGGAGGAGCGATCCGATGTCGACGGGATCTTCTTGCTCCGGTTCGAGCCGGCGGCAATCGTCCGTAGTCTGGTCCCGACCCGAGAGATTGCGCGGGCGGAGGTACTCATCCCGGTGGTATACCGGCTGTCGCTGCGGGACCCGCGGTCCTACTTCATCGCCCGGACCTTTCGGATGCGGGATAAGGACATCCTCTACGTGGCGAACGCGGCATCGCTGGAACTGCAGAAGTTCCTGTCGGTGGCCCAGACCGTGCTCAGCCAGAGCGCCGTGATGGCCGGCATTGCTCAGACGGCCGCCGGCTCCATCAGCGTGGGGCGTGGGCTGGTCCTGCAGAGCATTGCGGTCCCCCCGGTCGCCACACCCGGCGCGGCGGCTGTCCCGGCTGCTGCGGCCACACCCGCCCCGGCCGCCGCCCCGACTCCGGCCGCAGCTGCGGCCCGGTGAGCAGCTTCCTTGCGGCGCGCTGAGCGCCGCGGCAGCTAACTCCGTTCCGGCAGCGAGGCCCGCCTCAGATCCCGCGTGATCTGAGCAGCCGGGATAGCCTTCGCGGAAAAATCCCGGCTGCCGCACCTAAGCGAAACCCCGCCGCCGGCGAACAGTAGCCCGAATCAGGGCCACTCGGGACCAGCCCCTCGCGACTGATTCGCCGGCCGGCTGACCACCCGCGCGCCTCCGGGCCGTCTTTGCTGGCGCGCTGCTACGCGCCGCACAGGCGCCACCACTTGCGAGCCCCCCCAACATCGCAGTGTTTTATCAGTCGACTTGCTGAACCGGATGGCGTCATGCAAGTTAACGCTGTGTTGCACCGGGGTGGGGCGATGGACCAGTCGCAGGTGTCACAAAGCAGGTTCTCGGAAGCGGAATTCGTGGCGTCGGTCGACCAGATCGAAGAGGCGCTCCGAGATCTTGAAGCGAACTTCGAGACTCCCGCCCCTCCTCCTCGACGTCTGTGGAACGGTCAGAGCGTCGCAGCCGGAGCGCTGGCGATTGCCGGAGCCATGGCGGTCGGCGGGCATTTATCGCCGCTGTACTGACCGCCCGCGGCGTGAAGATTGGTGATCGCGGGGTCGCGAGCCATTGATCTTTGACCTTGCTTCCCCTCCTCGCGAAAGCGCGGGGCCGAAGACGAACTCGGGCCGAGTTACGGCAGTCAGGGCCGCACCTGGCGGGCGGGTCGGCCATGTAGCGACGACCGGCTGCGTTCTTGCGAACCCCGTTGCGCAGGAAGTAACGCGGTGCGGAATCCGCGCGAGCCTGAAAGCCGCGATTGGCTTTGCCGGCGGTGCCCCGGAACCCGGGCGTCGTTAGCCCCTTCCGTGCCGAGTTGGCTGGGCCTGCGCACCCCCGAGGACAGGGGACCTTGTCTAGCAAATACTGGTGTCGGAGTGCGCAGCTGGGACGGCGCTCACGGTGGCGAGAAACCCGACCGGCCAGTGCCACGCACCGTCCGAAGCGCAGGTGTCGGACGGGCCGTCGGGTGAGTATTCGGCTGTTCCGTGTAGCCTAGCGAGCCTACACAAAAGACGCGGCTGCCAAAGCCCTTCTGCGGGGCGCCACGGCCCTACGCCGACCGCAATGGGAGCGATCGGCTATCTCAGGAGCTTTCCCGGAACCGATCGTCTCAGCTGGTCGGACGACGGCGCACGGTCCGTCTTGCAGGCCGTCCCTCAGGTATGAGCACGGCGTGTACAGGATTGGGCACGTGATCCATGGCTGCGCCTGTTGCGGCATCCACCCCCATGCCGATCACGCCGCCTACTAAGATGTTCCCAGCGAAGCCCGCAGCGCCGTTCCCGACGATCTTTGTCTGCACGAGCACGGTCTGAGGAGCGTAGCCCGGCTTCGTGAAAGTCGCCGCGAACTCGTCAGACCTGCCTACCTCGAGAGTGCAGGGAGTCGCCGGACAGGCATACCCCTTGTTCGTCGCCATGTTCGCCCCCGGCGGATCTGAGGTGAAGGCGACCGGCTCTGTCGTACCTCTCGTGATGCTGCCACACGCTCCAAGCGCGAGAGCCACCCCCGCCGCTACAAGTACCTTCACTGTGCCGTTCCTCTCCTAATTGTGGCAGGATCTAGGCGGAGCGACAGGTGGCTGTGAAGCCTCCCAACGTCGAACAGCGGGTACTTGTCCACATCGCGGGCCGGGGACTCACTCCCGGTCCAGACGCGAGGCTGTGCTACCCATGGCGCGGCTTGCCAACGCATAAAGCCGGGGACATGGGCGCGGATAGTCGCCCCCCTGACACGCCGGGCGCTCGGCTCCAGCCTCGGCGCGGGCGACTCGGGCTCATCCCCCGGCACGGTCTCGCCGGAGCTTCTGCCGTCCCGTGCAACACCTGAAACAAGAAAGGCCGCCCGAAGGCGGCCTGCTCTCAACGTGTTTGAACACGCGGGAATTTTGGTCGGAGCGAGAGGATTCGAACCTCCGACCCCTAGTCCCCCAGACTAGTGCGCTAACCGGGCTGCGCTACGCTCCGACACCCTGGCGGGTCCCCGCTTGGTATGGCGTTCCGGCCCGTATGGCAAGCCCAGCCGGAACGCATCGACGCTCAGCTGTGCGCGAGGATCGCGAGCAGCAGGAGGGCGATGATGTTTGTGATCTTGATGGCCGGATTCACGGCCGGACCGGCGGTGTCCTTGTAGGGATCGCCGACAGTGTCACCCGTGACGGACGCCTTGTGCGCCTCCGAACCCTTCATGTGGCGGACACCGTCCTTGTCGACGAAACCGTCCTCGAAGGATTTCTTGGCGTTGTCCCAGGCGCCGCCGCCGGAGGTCATCGAGATCGCGACGAAGATGCCGGTCACGATCACTCCCATCAGCATGGCGCCAACTGCGGCGAAAGCCTCGTTCCGGCCCGCAATGGCGTTGATGACGAAGAACGTCACCACCGGCGCGAGAACCGGCAGCAGCGACGGGACGATCATCTCCTTGATCGCGGCGCGGGTCAGCAGGTCCACTGCGCGGGCGTAGTCCGGCCTCTCGGTGCCCTGCATGATGCCGGGCTTCTCCCGGAACTGGCGGCGGACCTCCTCGACCACGGAGCCAGCCGCACGCCCCACCGCCGTCATGGCGATGCCGCTGAACAGGAAGGGGATGAGCCCCCCGAGCAGCAGCCCGACAACCACGTAGGGATTGGACAGGGAGAAATCGACGACGATCCCCTTGAAGTACTGGAAGGCGGTCGAGCCCGGCTTGTTGGCCTCCGCGATGAAGAAGTTCAGGTCGGACGTGTAGGCCGCGAACAGCACGAGCGCCCCGAGGCCTGCCGAGCCGATCGCATAGCCCTTGGTGACGGCCTTCGTGGTGTTGCCCACCGCGTCGAGCGCGTCCGTCGACTTGCGCACGTCGGCCGGCAGGCCGGCCATCTCGGCGATGCCGCCGGCATTGTCCGTCACCGGCCCGAAGGCGTCGAGCGCCACGACGACGCCCGCCAGCGCCAGCATCGCGGTCGTCGCGATCGCGATCCCGAACAGGCCCGCGAGCGAGTAGGACACGATGATGCCCGCGATGATGACGATGGTCGGCATCGCGGTTGATTCGAGCGACACCGCGAGGCCCTGGATCACGTTGGTGCCATGGCCGGTCACCGAGGCCTGGGCGATCGACACCACCGGTCGCTTGCCCGTCCCCGTGTAGTACTCGGTGATGACGACGATCAGCGCGGTCACGGCCAGGCCGGTCAGGGCGCAGCCGAAGAGCGCGCCCGAGGTGAACACGACACCGCCCGCGGTCCGGAACTGCGTGCCGAAGCCGCCGAACATGACGAGGTTCACGACCGCGATCGCGATCACCGAGAGCACGCCGGCGGCAATGAAGCCCTTGTAGAGGGCACCCATGATCGACTGGTTCTGGCCGAGCTTCACGGCGAAGGTGCCGATGATCGAGGTGACGATGCAGGCCGCGCCGATCGCGAGCGGATACAGCAGCATCGTCTCGAGAATCGGCTGCCCGGCGAAGAAGATCGCCGACAGCACCATGGTGGCGACGATGGTCACCGCGTAGGTCTCGAACAGGTCGGCCGCCATG
>JAQGJZ010000463.1 GCA_028290385.1 Enterovirga sp. | reverse complement strand
CGCGAACCGGCCGATGAAGCCCGGCTTGTCCTCGTTCGAGACGTAGATCAGCGAGGGCGCGAACTCGGCTTCGACCTTGAGGCCCTTCACGTCCACGATCCGCGGCTTGCCGTCCGCGAAGACGGTGCCCGACACGGAGCGCTCCTGCTTTTCGGTCACGACCGTGACGGTGACGAGCGAGTCGTAGTCGCCGTCCTGCTCGCGCGTCATCTCCTCGACCACGATTCCGCGCTCCTTCGCCACGGAGGGCGCCGAGACGACGTTCACCTCCGCCAGCATCGGGCGCAGCAGGCCCGCGACGGCGGCGCTGGTCAGCGCCTTGGTCTTCATGCCGGCGACCTCGCCCTGATAGGTCACGCGCACGACCTTCAGGCCCGTCTCGGTGAGCTGCCCGGCGAAGGAGCCGAGCTTTTCGGCGAGCGCGATGTAGGGCTTCAGGCGCGGCGCTTCCTCGGCCGTGATGGACGGGAAGTTCACCGCGTTCGAGATCGCACCCTTCAGGAGGTAGTCGGCCATCTGCTCGGCCACCTGAAGGGCGACGTTCTCCTGCGCTTCGGTGGTCGCGGCCCCGAGATGCGGCGTGCACACGACGTGCGGGTGCCCGAAGAGCGGGTTGTCCAGCGCGGGCTCGGTCGAGAACACGTCGAACGCCGCCCCGGCCACGTGGCCGGAATCGAGCGCTGCGCGAAGCGCGGCCTCGTCGACGAGGCCGCCGCGGGCGCAATTGACGATGCGCACGCCCGGCTTCGTGCGCGCCAGCGCCTCGGCCGACAGGATGTTGCGGGTCTTCTCGGTCAGGGGCGTATGCAGGGTGATGATGTCGGCGCGGGCGAGCAGCTCGTCCAGTTCGACCTTCTCGACGCCGAGAGCCACCGCCCGCTCCGGCGACAGGAAGGGGTCGAACGCCACCACCCGCATCTTCAGGCCGATGGCCCGGTCGGCGACGATCGCCCCGATGTTGCCGCAGCCGATGATGCCAAGGGTCTTGCCGGTGATCTCCACGCCGAGAAAGCGGTTCTTCTCCCACTTGCCGGCCTGCGTGGACGCATCCGCCGCCGGAATCTCGCGGGCGAGCGCGAACATCATGGCGATGGCGTGCTCGGCCGTGGTGATCGAGTTGCCGAAGGGCGTGTTCATGACGATCACGCCGCGCGCGGTCGCGGACGGGATGTCCACGTTGTCGACGCCGATCCCGGCGCGGCCGATCACCTTCAGGGCGCTCGCCTGTTCCAGGATCTTCGCCGTGACCTTCGTGGCGGACCGGATCGCGAGGCCGTCATACTGGCCGATGATCGCGGCGAGGCGGTCCTTGTCCTTGCCGAGGTCCGGCTGGAAATCGACCTCGACGCCGCGGTCCTTGAAGATCTGGACGGCGGCGGGGGACAGGGCGTCGGAGATGAGGACGCGGGGCATATCGAACTCCGGGATGGCCCAACCTGTGTCATGCTGAGGAGGCGCGAAGCACCGTTTCGAAGCACGCACGACCCGTCTGCGTTCTTCGAGGCTCCGCTTCGCTCCGCACCTCAGATGACGAGGTGGTGGATTGCTGATGCGTTCAGTGTGCCGTGAGGTCGCCCCGCAGCATCGCCTCGACGTCGCTGCGGAGCAGGAGGACCCCGTAATCGGAGCCCGGATTCAGCACGAACTCGGTGCCGGGATGGCGCAGACACACATCGCGCATCTTGTCGGTCGCGATGAAATGGTCGGCCTGGTACTGCGCCTGTGCCCGGGTGGGAGCGGAGAAGATCGGCAGGTACGTCTTGCCGTCCTGCAGCACCGGCGCGAGTTCGAGCCGGACGTCGGGCGGAACCACCGCCTGCCCGTCCGCGCCGACTTCGATCCGGCCGCTCGCGGGCAGCAGCGCAAGGTAGATCTCGGCCTGCGCGAGCTCCCGCAGGAACGCATCCCGGAAGGCGGGCTCGTGCGCGGCGCGCACGAGCTCGACCTCGAGCTCGTTTTGCGGAGTGAAGGCGTCCGAGCCGATCTCGTCCGTCATGGCGTCAGGCCGCCTGCGCGACGAGCTTCGCCTTTTCCTGGGCGAAGGCCCAGTCGAGCCAGGGCGTGAGCGCCTCGAGGTCGGCCGTCTCGACGGTCGCGCCGCACCAGATGCGCAGCCCCGCCGGGGCGTCCCGGTAGGCGCCGATGTCGAGGGCGACGCCCTCCTTCTCGAGCGCGGACGCGATGCCCTTGGCGACGGCGGCCACCGTGTCCTTGCCCTTGGCGACCACCTCCGGATCGGCGATCACGAGGCAGACGCTCGTGTTCGAGGCGATCTCGGGCGAGCGGGCGAGGTTCGCGAAAGCGGGCGTGCGGGCGAGCCAGTCGTGGATCACCTTGGCGTTGCGGTCCGAGCGGGCGACGAGCCCGTCGAGGCTGCCTTCGCGCTTCGCCCAGTTCAGGGCGTCGAGGTAATCCTCCACGCAGAGCATGGAGGGCGTGTTGATGGTTTCGCCCTCGAAGATGCCCTCGATCAGCTTGCCACCCTTGGTCATGCGGAAGATCTTCGGCATCGGCCAGGCCGGCGTGTAGCTCTCCAGCCGGGCGACGGCGCGCGGGGACAGGATGAGCATGCCATGCGCGCCCTCGCCGCCGAGCGCCTTCTGCCAGGAGAAGGTCACGACATCGAGCTTCGGCCAATCGAGGCGCTGCGAGAACGCGGCCGAGGTGGCGTCGCAGATCGTCAGCCCCTCGCGGTCAGCCGCGATCCAGTCGGCATTGGGCACGCGGACGCCGGACGTGGTGCCGTTCCAGGTGAAGACGACGTCGCGGGTCTTGGTGTCCACCTCGGCGAGGTTCGGCAGCTCGCCATAGGCCGACTTGATCACGCGGGCGTCGGCGAGCTTCAGCTGCTTCACGACATCCGTGACCCAGCCTTCGCCGAAGCTTTCCCAGGCGAGGAGGTCGACCGGCCGGGCGCCGAGCAGCGACCACAGCGCCATCTCGACCGCGCCGGTATCGGACGCGGGCACGATGCCGATGCGGTAATCGGCCGGGACGCCCAGCACCTCGCGGGTGAGGTCGATCGCGAGCTTCAGCTTCGCCTTGCCGACCTTGGCACGGTGCGAGCGGCCGAGCGGCGCGTCATCCAGGGCTTGGGGGGTCCAGCCAGGGCGCTTCGCGCAAGGGCCGGAGGAGAAAAAGGGCGAGCGCGGGCGTTCCGCGGGACGCGTGACGGGCATCGTGGCCATAGGTAGTCCATCCTTCCAGATGGGCGCCCCTCGGTGGGGAGGGGTCTCCCGCCGGGGGGTATCTGCTCCGCACGGTCCGGCGTCAAGCGGAGCGGTTGCGGCCGCGGCGCTTAGACCTATGCGGGGGTTTTCTTCTCTTCGCGGTGCAGCATGATGGGCCGGCAGGGAGCGAGCGATGAGCACCGAGACGCGCCGGGACAAGCCGTGGCTGTTCCGCACCTATGCCGGCCATTCCACGGCGGCCGAGTCGAACGCGCTGTACCGCAGCAACCTCGCCAAGGGGCAGACCGGACTGTCCATCGCCTTCGATCTGCCGACTCAGACGGGCTACGACCCTGATCACGAGCTCGCCCGTGGCGAGGTGGGCAAGGTCGGCGTCTCGGTCGCGCATATCGGTGACATGCGGGCGCTGTTCGACGGCATCCCGCTCGCGCAGATGAACACGTCGATGACCATCAACGCGCCGGCGGCCTGGCTGCTGGCGCTGTACCTCGCGGTGGCGGAGGAGCAGGGGGCGCCGCTCGCCGGGCTTCAGGGCACGACGCAGAACGACATCATCAAGGAATATCTGTCGCGCGGGACCTACGTATTCCCGCCCGCGCCTTCCATGCGGCTCACCAAGGACGTGATCCTGTTCACGACCCGGGAGGTGCCCAAATGGAACCCCATGAACGTCTGCTCCTACCACCTGCAGGAGGCGGGGGCGACGCCCGTCCAGGAGCTCGCCTTCGCGCTCGCGACCGCCATCGCCGTGCTCGACACCGTGAAGGCCTCCGGCGAGGTCGAGGATGAGGGCTTCGCCGATGTCGTCGGCCGGATCTCGTTCTTCGTGAATGCCGGCCTGCGCTTTGTCACCGAGATCGCGAAGATGCGGGCTTTCGCCGAGCTGTGGGACGAGATCACGCGCGACCGCTACGGCATCACGGACGCCAAGAAGCGGATGTTCCGCTACGGCGTGCAGGTGAACTCGCTCGGGCTCACCGAGCAGCAGCCCGAGAACAACATCCATCGCATCCTCATCGAGATGCTGGCGGTGACGCTGTCCAAGAGCGCGCGGGCGCGGGCCGTGCAGCTCCCGGCCTGGAACGAGGCGCTCGGCCTGCCGCGCTCCTGGGACCAGCAATGGTCGCTGCGCATGCAGCAGATCCTCGCCTACGAGACCGATCTCCTCGAGCACGACGACCTGTTCGACGGCTCGCGCGTCATGGAGGAGAAGGTCGAGCGGCTGAAGGCGGAGGCGCGGGCCGAACTCGCCCGGGTGGATGCGATTGGCGGCGCCATCGCGGCGATCGAGACCGGGGAGCTCAAGCGAGCCTTGGTGGAATCCAACGCCGCGCGCATCGCCCGCGTGGAGGCGGGGGCGCAGGTGGTGGTCGGGGTAAACCGCTTCCAGGAGGGCGAATCCTCGCCGCTGGTGGCCGGGGAGGGCACGTTCATGTCCGTGCCGGAAACGGTGGAGATGGAGGCTGTGCACCGCGTGCGGGCCTGGCGCTCGTCGCGCGACCGGGCCGCCGTGGATGCCGCGATCGCGGAGCTCGAGGCGGCGGCGCGCGAGGGCCGCAACATCATGCCGCCGTCCATCGCGGCCGCCAAGGCCGGGGTCACGACGGGCGAATGGGGCGAAGCGCTCCGCAGCGTGTTCGGCCAGTACCGGGCGCCGACGGGCGTCACGGTGGACACGAAGAGCCAGGCGCCGGGGGATGACGTGACCCTCGTGATCGCCGAACTCGGCGGCAGGCTCGGGGAAGCGCCGCGCCTTGTCGTCGGCAAGCCCGGGCTCGACGGCCATTCCAACGGTGCCGAGCAGATCGCCCTGCGGGCACGGGACGTCGGCATGGAGGTCGCCTATGACGGCATCCGGCAGACCCCGGCCGAGATCGTCGGCCGCGCCGCCGAAACGGGCGCGCACCTGATCGGCCTGTCGATCCTGTCGGGCTCGCATGTGCCGCTGGTCCGGGAGGTCATGGCGCGGCTGCGGCTGGAGAACCTCGACCACATCCCGGTTGTCGTGGGCGGCATCATCTCGTCCGAGGACGAACTCGTGCTGCGCAACATGGGGGTCGCGGCGGTCTATACGCCAAAGAACTACGAGCTCGACCGGATCATGATCGACATGGCCCGGGTGATCGAGCGCGCGCTCGCACGACGGGCCGAGGCCAAGGCGCTTGCAGCCGTGCCCCCGCGCTCGGCCGGCCCGCGGACGGGCTCGGGCGCCGGCGGCCGCAGCCGCTAGTTCGGCGTGACCTGGTCCTGCACGTTGGCGAGCGGGATCCGAAAGGTGCAGACCAGCCCGTCCGGCTGAAAATCCGTCCGGACCTCGCCGCCGAGCTGGGGACCGAGGCTGCGCTCGATGAGCCGCGTTCCGAAGCCCGACCGGTCCGGCTTGCGCACGGGCGGCCCGCCGCGCTCGGCCCAGCGCAGGCGGAACACCCCGTCCTCGCCGACCTCCCAGTTGATCTCGATCTGCCCCTCGTCGTTGGACAGCGCGCCGTATTTGGACGCGTTGGTGCACAGCTCGTGCAGGGCGAGCGTCAGCGAGAGCGCGGCCCGCGCCGCGATCTCGATCGCGGGTCCGGAGATCGTGAAGCGCTCCGGGCCGGCGCAATGCGGGATCGTGGCGCCCCGGACCACTTCGCCGACCGGCGCCGCCGTCCAGCCGGATTCGGTGAGCACGTCGTTCGCCTGGGCGAGCGCCACGACCCTAGCCGTGAAGGCCTCCCGGGCCTCGGGCGTCGTGGTCTCGCGAAAGGTCTGCGAAGCGATCGCCTGCACCATCGCGAGCGTGTTCTTGACCCGGTGCTGCAGCTCGCCGAGCAGCAGGTTCTGCTGCTCCTCGGCCTTTTTGCGCTCGCTGAGGTCGAGCATGGCGCCGATCATCCGTACCGCCCGCCCCGTGGCGTCCCGCAGGATCGAGCCACGGTCCTGGACATGGACATAGCTCCCGTCGGCCCGCCGGAAGCGATATTCGTCGCTCCAGCGCTCGCCGGTGCCCTTGATCGCCGCACTGACGCTGCGCGACACCCGGTCCCGGTCCTCGGGATGGACGTGCTCGATCCACCATTCGCCCGTGAGATCGACCTGCGCCGGATCGTGCCCGTAGGAATCCAGCAGGATGTCGCTCCAGCTGATCTTGCCGCGCGCCAGATCCCAGTCCCAGACGAGGTCCTTCGTGGCCCACAGCGCCAGGCGATAGCGCTCCTCCGCGTCGCGCAGGCCCATTTCGGCGACGCGCTTGCGCGTGATGTCCCGAACCGCACCGATGAACCGCACCGGCCGCCCGTCGCGCCCCACGACTCGGCCTTTCGCGGCCACCCAGCAGGTCCGTCCTTCGGAGGCGCGCACGGTGCGGTATTCCGCATCGAAGCTGGCCCCAGGGGGGCCGCGCAGGACCTCCTGGACCGCCGTATTCACGCGGTCCCGGTCCTCCGGATGAAGACTTGTCAGAAACGCGCCTTCGTAGCTCACAGGCTCGCCGGCCGTTACCCCGAACAGATCCCGGCAGGTATCGTCCCACGCGAGTTCGCCTGTTACGAGGTCGAGGTCGAAGGTGCCGATCTCGGCGG
>JAQGJZ010000461.1 GCA_028290385.1 Enterovirga sp. | reverse complement strand
GAGGCGACCTGCGCCACGGCGATCCAGTACGGCTTCACCTCAGTTATGATGGACGGCTCGCTGATGGCCGACGGCAAGTCGCCGGCCGACTACGACTACAACGTCAAGGTCACCCGCAACGTCGTGGACATGGCCCACTGGGTCGGCGCCTCGGTCGAGGGCGAGCTCGGCGTGCTGGGGTCTCTGGAGAGCGGCACCGGCGAGGCCGAGGACGGGCACGGCGCCGAGGGCAAGCTCTCGCACGACCAGCTCCTGACCAACCCCGACGAGGCGGTGAAGTTCGTGGCCGAGACCAAGCTCGACGCGCTCGCGATCGCCATGGGCACCTCGCACGGCGCCTACAAGTTCACCCGCAAGCCGGACGGCGCGGTTCTCGCCATGAACGTCATCGAGGAGATCCACCGCAAGCTGCCCGACACGCACCTCGTGATGCACGGCTCCTCGTCCGTGCCGCAGGACCTGCAGGACATCATCAACCAGTACGGCGGCCAGATGAAGCCGACCTGGGGCGTGCCGGTGGAAGAGATCCAGCGCGGCATCAAGCACGGCGTGCGCAAGATCAACATCGACACGGACAACCGCATGGCGATGACCGGCCAGATCCGGAAGGTGCTGCAGGAGAACCCGTCCGAGTTCGACCCGCGCAAGTACCTGAAGCCCGCCATGGATGCCATGACGGCCCTCTGCAAGCAGCGCCTGCAGGAGTTCAACACGGCCGGCCAGGCGTCCAAGATCAAGCGCGTCGCGACCCCGGCCGAGATGGCCGCGCGCTATGCGAAGGGCGAGCTCGATCCGAAGATCGGGTCCGTCACCCGCGCCGCGGCCGAGTAGTCTTCATCCGGCCTTTCGCCGCAATCCGACAGCATGGACGGGGCCTGCGGGCCCCGTTTCCATTCGGCCGCACAAGCACCCATGTCCGACCTTCAGCCTCGCCTCTTCCTCGTCTCGCCGGTGCTCGCCGGTGCCGAGCCATTTTCGGCTGCGCTTGCGCAAGCCTGCGGGGCGGCCGATGTCGCGGCCGTGCTGCTGCGCTTCGCGCCCGCGGATGAGCGCAGCCTCGTCAACGCCATCAAGGCGCTCGCCCCGCTCGCCCAGGAGGCCGGCGCGGCCGTCATGGTGGAGCTGGCCGAGGGCCTCGACGCCGCCCAGATCTCGGCCCGGGGTGGCGCGGACGGCATGCACGGGGGCAACCCGTCCGAGCTGAGCGAGCTGCGCGGGCGCCTGCGCGACGGCCGCATGCTCGGTGCGGGCCAGCTCCGCACCAAGCACGACGCGATGACGGCCGGGGAAGCCGGGGTCGATTACGTCATGTTCGGCGAACCCCGGCCGGATGGCTACGTCCCGCCGCTCGAGGAAACCGTCGAACGCGCGCAATGGTGGGCGGAAATCTTCGAGACGCCGTGCGCCGCCTATGCGGCCCGGCTCGAGGACCTGCCCGAGCTCGTCCGGACGGGCGCGGAGTTCGTGGCGCTCGGCGAGGCCGTCTGGTCCCACCCGGCCGGGCCCGCCGAGGCGGTGCGGCAGGTCGCGGGGGCGCTCGCGGATGCCGCCAAGGAGCCCGAGCGATGAGAAGACACGCGGTCGCTCTGCTGCTCGCCGCGCAGGTGCTGGGGTCTTCAGGCGCCTTTGCCCAGAGCGGGCCCGCGAAGCCGGCCCGACCCGCACAGCCGCCGGCAGAGAAGCCAGCCGCTGCCGCAAATGTCGACCTCGCCTATGGCGCCTACCAGCGCGGGCTCTACCTGACCGCCTTCAACGAGGCGACCAAGCGGATCGAGGCGAACCCGCAGGACGCGGCCGCCATGACGCTGCTCGGCGAGCTCTACAACCAGGGCCTCGGCGTCCGTCAGGATCCGAAGGAGGCGGCGCGGTGGTATCGGCTCGCGGCGGACCGGGGCGATGCGCACGCGATGGCTTCGCTCGGCCTCATGTCGGCTGACGGGCGCGGGCTGGGCAAGGATCCGGCCGCCGCCCGCGCCTGGTTCGAAAAGGCCGCCGGCCTCAGGGAGCCGACCGCAGCCTACAACCTCGCGCTGCTGCTTCTAGCGAGCGGCACCGATGCGGACATTGCTCGGGCGGCCGGGCTTCTGCGGGTCGCGGCCGAGGCTGAGATCGGCGACGCCCAGCACGATCTCGGCGTCCTGTATGCCCGCGGCAAGGGGGTCGCGCAGAACGCGGAAGAGGCCGCCAAGCTTTATCTCCGGGCGGCGAAGAACGGATCCATCGCGGGTGAGGTCGAACTCGCGATCGCCCTCTTCAATGGTGAGGGCATCACGAAGAACGAGGCTCAGGCTGCGCGGCTGTTCCGTCGGGCCGCCTCACGCGGCAACGCCATCGCGCAGAACCGCCTCGCCCGGATCTATGCGACCGGGCGCGGCGTGCCGCGCAACCTCATCGAGGCGGCGGCCTGGCACCTTTTGGCGTCAGGCCAGGGCCTGCCCGATTCCTGGCTCGACGGCACCCTGAAGGAGATGCCCGAGCAGGATCGCAAGCGCGCGGAACAGATCGCGGCGGAACGCGCCGCGGTTCTGTGATCAGGCCGGCCAGACCGGCAGGAGCGCTACGCCCACGGCGAGGATCGCGATCGACGCGGCCAGGGCCGCCCGGCCGGCCACGAGTGGCCGTGCGTCGGACACGCGACGCACCGCTTCCCGCACGCCGAGGCTGAGCGCGAACTGCACGGCCACCAAGCCTGCGAAATAGGCGACGAGCGGCGAGGCTTCCGCCCCGATGATGCTCTCGGCGAGCGCGTAGCCGTGCACCAGCCCGCCCGCCCCGCACAGGCCGGCGAACATGGCGAGCGGCCCACGGTCACGCAGGTACACGGCAGCGGCCATCAGCAGCACCGACACGGCCACCAGGGTCTCGCCGGCCGGCAGGCCGAGCCCGCCGAGGTGGAGCGTCGCCCCGAAGGCGCCCGCGATCAGGAAAATGGCGGGCAGGATCCAGCCGCGCGGCACAAAGGCCGACAGAACGCCGACGCCGATCACGAAAGCCAGGTGATCCGGCCCGATCACCGGGTGGGCGAGGCCGGACAGAAGTCCCTGCACCAGAGTCTGCGGTGTTTCTCCGCCCATGGGGTGATGCGCAAGCGCTGGGCCTGCCGCGACCAACCCCAATCCCGCAACTCCGCCCCGCAACAGCCGTACCATGCCCGTTCCTTCCCTATCGTTCAGGTGGAGCAACGTACCTATTCCAACGCCCCGCGGAAAGGCGCCCGCGCGCACAGCCTTTCACCTCGCGGGAGAGGCTGGGGCGCACTAGATCGGACGCTTGGCCGAACCCACACCCTAAGGCTTTCCGGTTGCTCTCCTTGTTCCCCTTCAAAGTGCTCGCCGCGGCGGCGGCGCTGATCGTCTGCTGTCCCGTTCTCGCCTCCGCCGACGAGCGCTCCGCCCAGATCGAGACGCGGCTCGAAGCCCTGCTCGCGCGCATGAGCCTCGACGAGAAGATCGGCCAGCTGAACCTCGCGGCATTCAGTCCGACCTTCAGCCGCTCCGAGCTGGAGGAGGGCAGGGTGGGAGCCATGCTCGCGGTGACGCGGCCGCAGGAGATCGTGGACATGCAGGCGGCCGCCCGGCGGGCCCGGCATGGCATTCCCCTGCTTATCGGGCTCGACGTGCTGCATGGCCTGCGCACCATCTTCCCCCTGCCGATGGCGGAGGTGGCGAGCTTCGACCCGGATCTCGCAAAGGCCACGGCCCGCGCCGCCGGGCGCGAGGCGGCGGCGATCGGCATCAACTGGACCTTTGCCCCGATGGCGGATCTCGCGCGCGATCCGCGCTGGGGCCGCATGAACGAGGGTTTCGGCGAGGACCCGCTGCTCGGGCGGCTGTTCACCAAAGCCCGTGTCGAGGGATTCCACGAGGCCGGGATCGCGACGACGCTGAAGCACTTCGCCGGCTACGGCTCGGCGCTGGGCGGGCGCGACTACGACATGGGCGTCATCGCCCCGGGCGACCTGTTCGACAGCTATCTTCCGCCGTTCAAGGCCGGGATCGAAGCGGGGTCGGAGAGCGTGATGAACGCCTTCCTGTCGCTCAACGGCATGCCGGTCGCGGTCAATCGCACGATGCTGACCGGCATTCTGCGTGACCGCTGGAAGTATCCGGGCTTCGTCGTCTCGGACTGGAACTCGGTCGGCGAACTCCTTGAGCACGGTGTCGCCAAGGATGAGGCCGAGGCGGCCCGCAAGGCGCTGCTCGCCGG
>JAQGJZ010000455.1 GCA_028290385.1 Enterovirga sp. | reverse complement strand
GGCATCAGCAGCGTGATGCTGACATGCGTGTCCTTCAGCTCGTTCCGGAGCGCGAACGCGAAGCTGTCGATAAAGGCCTTGGTGCCGGTATAGACCGCCTGGAAGCTCCCCGGCATGAATCCCGCGATCGAGCCCGTGATCAGGATCTTGCCGGCGTTGCGGGCCCGCATGTCGCGGCCGACCTTCTGGATGAGACAAATCGTCCCCGTGATGTTGGTGTCGATCACCCGTCGGACCTCGCCGAAATCCTGGTCCAGAAACGCGCGGCCGAGCCCCCGCCCGGCATTGGCCATAAGCACGTCGATCGGGCGGCCGCGGATCGCGGCACACAGCTTGTCGACGCCGGCCAGCGTCGCGAGATCGGCCTGCACCGCTTCGGCCTCGACCCCGTGCTTGCGGAACGCGGCCGCGGCTTCGTCGCTCGGCTCGTCCGCGCAGACGATGAGGTCGTAGCCGTTCTGGGCCGCGATGTCGGCGAGATGGTAGCCGATGCCGGTCGAAGCGCCGGTCACGATGGCGAGGGGATTGGGCAAGGCTCAGCGCTCCCGGGAGACGGCTGAGCAACAGGCGGGCGCTTGCGCAGTTCCGCGCTCGCCCCTGCGGTGCCGGCGCGCAGGCCCGGCGGATGTCAGATTCGCGCCGTGTTGGTGGAGGCGCTGCACTTCACCTCGATTTTCAGCCGCTCGCCCTTGTCGAAGCCGAGCCGTTCGGGCGCGATCAGCGGGAAGCTTTCGCGGATGGTTTCCGCTTTCTTGTCGCACACGTACTTGCTGCCGAATTGCGCGACCGGGATGTCCCGGCAATCGCGATAGGCTGCCCCCTCCATGGTGCACACCGAGCCGGTCAGCAGGAACCCGCCCACGAGCATCTCGAACATGCGACTTGCCCCTCGTCAGCGTCTTTGCGCGCTGCACAGGAGCATTCCGCATGCCACCGGGCGAGGTTGGCAACTCCCGCCGGGTAAAATCGGTTCCGTGTGATGTTTCGATGACGTCCGAAAGACGGATGCGTCAGGGCGACGGCGGCCGGGCCCGGGCGCCGAAGATCGCCGTGCCGACGCGGACATGCGTGGCGCCGAGCTGAATCGCGGCATCGAAATCGGCGCTCATGCCCATCGACAGCACCGGCAAACCGTTCCGCTCGGCGATTTTTGCCAGCAGGCCGAAATGCGGGGAGGGCAGGTCCTCTGCGGGCGGGATGCACATCAGCCCCTCGAGCGTGAGCCCGTAGGTGTCGCGGCAGGCGGCCAGGAATGCGTCCACCTCGGCCGGGAGCACACCCCCCTTCTGCGGCTCCTCGCCCGTATTCACCTGCACGAGCAGGCGGGGCGCCTTGCCGCTGCGCGCGATCTCCTTGGCGAGAGCGGCCGCGAGCGACGGGCGGTCGAGCGAGTGGATGACGTCGAACAGCGCGACCGCCTCGCGGGCCTTGTTCGACTGGAGCGGTCCGATCAGGTGGAGCTCGACATCCGCGAAGCGTTCGCGCAGGGCAGGCCACTTGCCCGCGCTTTCCTGCACGTAGTTCTCGCCAAAGAGCCGCTGGCCGGCCTCCAGCGCCGGCAAGATACCCTCTCCGGGTATCGTTTTCGACACCGCGATGAGCTCCACGGAGCCGAGCGTTCGGCCATAATCGGCCTCGGCACGCCGGACGGCCGCCTGCACCTCGGCAAGGCTTCTGGCAAGTTCTGACATCGTTGCCATGTACCGCCCCGCCCCGTTGCACGGAAGAGAATCGCGCGTGTTAACGCCGGGGGCCGATCCTGCCCGCGTTTTGCCGATGACGGCACCAGCCGCTTAGGCTTTTATAGGACTGCGGCAGGATCGAATGACGGCAAGGCACGTGGGAGATTCAGATCAGCTGGGGCGCGTTCACATGCCCCATGGATGGCGGCCCTTGTTTCTCGCCAAGCAAAAGACAAATCGTGTGAAGGTTCAGGATGCGTCTGGACTGTCCTTGTTTCTGACGACCTTCTTCTATGGGCAATCAGCTCATAACATCGTATCGGTCGGCCATCGGTTCCGCACGCGTGGCCTGTTTGTCCGCATAGAAGGCTCAGGGGTTAGGGTCCGTATTGGAAACAACGTCACCTGGTCTGGCCGGATAAATGTCTTTGGCGACAACGTGCACGTTACGATCGGTGACCGCTGCGACGCGAAGAAGGTTGCCGTGACGGCGTGGGAAGGATCGGTCTCCATCGGCTCCGATTGCTTGCTCGCCAAGGGTGCCGACATTCGGTCCAGTGACATTCATCGCATCTTCGACCGGGACAGCGGCGAATTGCTGAACCCCGCCCGGGACGTCTCGATCGGAAACCGGGTCTGGATCGGCCATGATGCGACCATCGCCAAGGGCAGCCGGATCGCCGATGGTTGCGTGGTCGGGATGCGCGCCCTGGTCACCGGCGAATTCGACCAGCCCGGCTCCGTTCTGGCCGGTGTTCCGGCTCGGGTTGTTCGCGACAACGTGGTGTGGCGCAGGTGATGTGGACGGCGTCTCAGGGCCGAAATCTCGAGGGATGAGCTCGCCGATACGCTCAGGTCCTGGATCGAGCCGAAGCGCTCGGCAGCTCGGCTGCAACATGCTGGAGTTTCACCGGCAGGATTGTGAGCGCCTGCGGCGCAGCGTGCCGGCTGCCGACGAGCCGGTGATCAACCGCAGCCATTGCTTCGGCTACAGGATGCAGGACGTGCGCGTCCGACCCGCGAGCAGCGGTCCGGACCGGGGGCATGCACGTGCCGGCGGCGGCGATTCCTCCGGGCAGTAGCTCTGACCCCGGGCGCATCCATCCGGAAGCTGTCTCGAAGCACAGGGCCTGGACGGCGTAAGCGGGTCGATTTCTTGCCCCGACAATGACATAGAGGCGCAACCCCACACACGCCCAAGCATAATCGAGATGGCCGTCGAGCGATACAACGCGAAGGAAGCTGAGCCGCGCTGGCAGGAGGTCTGGTCCGAGCGCGAACTGTTCCGCACGAACAACGATGACCCGCGGCCAAAATACTACGTGCTGGAGATGTTCCCGTACCCGTCCGGGCGCATCCACATGGGGCACGTCCGCAATTACGCCATGGGGGACGTGGTCGCGCGCTACAAGCGCGCACGCGGTTTCAACGTGCTGCACCCGATGGGCTGGGACGCCTTCGGCATGCCCGCCGAGAATGCCGCGATGCAGAACAAGGTGCACCCGAAGGAGTGGACCTACGCCAACATCGACACGATGCGGAAGCAGCTGAAGTCGATGGGCTTGTCGCTCGACTGGTCACGCGAGATCGCGACCTGCGACCCGTCCTACTACAAGCACCAGCAGCGCATGTTCCTGGACTTCCTGGAAGCCGGGCTGGTGGCGCGCAAGACCGCCAAGGTGAACTGGGACCCGGTCGACCAGACGGTGCTGGCGAACGAGCAGGTGATCGACGGCCGCGGCTGGCGCTCGGGCGCGCTCGTCGAGCAGCGCGAGCTGACGCAGTGGTTCTTCAAGATCACGGATTACGCGGCCGAGCTCGATGCCGCGCTCGATGATCTCGAGCGCTGGCCCGAGAAGGTGCGCCTGATGCAGCGCAACTGGATCGGCCGCTCTGAAGGCCTGCTGGTGCGCTTCCCGCTTGACCCGGCGACCACGCCTGCCGGCGAGGATACGCTCGAGATCTACACGACACGGCCCGACACGCTGTTTGGGGCAAAGTTCCTGGCGGTCGCGCCAGACCATCCGTTGGCGAAGGCCGCGGCCGAGACCAATCCGGAGCTTGCCGCCTTTATCGAGGAAACGCGCCGCATGGGCACCGCCCAGGAGGCGATCGACCGCGCGGAGAAGCTCGGCGTCGATACCGGCATCCGGGCGGTGCATCCGTTCGACCCGAGCTGGCAGCTGCCGGTCTATGTCGCGAATTTCGTTCTTATGGAATACGGCACCGGCGCCATCTTCGGCTGCCCGGCGCACGACCAGCGCGACCTGGATTTCGTGAACAAGTATGGGCTCGGCAACCTGCCGGTCGTGTGCCCGCCCGACCAGGATCCCGCGACCTTCGTCATCACCGACACGGCTTATGACGGCGACGGACGGCTGATCAATTCCCGTTTTCTCGACGGCATGTCCATTGCCGAAGGGAAGGGCGAGGTCGCCCGGCGCCTGGAAACCGACATCCGCAACGGCAGGCCGGTCGGCGAGCGCAAGGTGAATTTCCGCCTGCGTGACTGGGGCATCTCGCGCCAGCGCTACTGGGGCTGCCCGATCCCGGTCATCCACTGCGACAGCTGCGGCCTGCTGCCGGTCCCGAAGGAGGACCTGCCGGTCACGCTGCCGGAGGACGTGTCCTTCGACCAGCCGGGCAACCCGCTCGACCGGCACACCGCCTGGCGGAACGTGACCTGCCCGCAATGCCGCGGCGAGGCCCGGCGCGAGACGGACACGATGGACACCTTCGTGGATTCGTCCTGGTACTTCGCGCGCTTCACGGACCCGAAGGATCAGGACGCCCCGACCGACCCCGACGTCGCCGATGCCTGGCTCCCGGTGGATCAGTATATCGGCGGCATCGAGCACGCGATCCTGCACCTGCTCTATTCGCGCTTCTTCACGCGGGCGATGCGCCGCGTCGATCTGGTCGGGATCGACGAGCCGTTCGACGGGCTGTTCACGCAGGGCATGGTGGTCCACGAGACCTATCGGAACGAAGCCGGCCAGTGGGTTCAGCCGTCCGAGATTCGGATCGAGGCCGAGGGTGGCAGCCGGCGCGCGTTTCACGTGAAAACATCCGAGCCGATCGAGATCGG
>JAQGJZ010000424.1 GCA_028290385.1 Enterovirga sp. | reverse complement strand
CTTTGGGTTCCCGGCGGATGAGGCGCGACGGCCGGCACGGTCGCTTCGCTGCGCCCAGATCGGTCGCTAAGCTGGGCCACAGTCCCGACAGCTGCGGAGCGCGCCTGCAGGCGGCCCCCCTCCAGGGCTGCAGCGGTTCGACCGCCTTGTCGGCGCGCTGCAACCGAGGGGGGCCAAGTCACGGCTGGGAATGACGGAGAGGGGTAGGAGCGAGCAATGCCGTTGAGCGAGCCATGGCGTCCTTCCGGCAAAGGTCCGGACGGCGACCCAAGAGTTAAGGAGGCTCGGCCACCTTCCACTCGCCCGACGGCGAGCGGAACTGCGTTCAATCTCGCACATTCATATCATGGTCCTGAGCCGATCTGAACGACGCTTCCCGATGAGAACGATGGATCCCAGCAAGCTGCCGGGCGGATTGCAAGGCCGCCGCGTGCTGGTGGTGGAGGATGAATACTTCATCGCCGACGACGTCGCGACGGAACTCGTGTCCGTCGGAGCTCACGTGCTCGGCCCCGTGCCCGATCTCCCGGGCGCGATAGAGGTCATCGCGTCCGGTGAGCCGATCGACGTCGCCCTGCTCGACATCAACCTCCAGGGAGAGACCGTGTATCCCCTCGCGGACGCGCTCAGAGAGCGCCAAGTCCCGTTTGTCTTCGCGACAGGCTACGGCCAGGCCTTGATCCCCGAGGGCTACCGGGACGTCCCGCGTTGGGAAAAGCCGCACGACCATCGAGAGCTGGCCCGCATGCTCCCGAACTTGCTCAATCCTTAGACAAGCCTCTCCCGGGCTCCCGTATCGCCGGCGCGTGCAAACCGCGGCTGCTCGGGATCCTGATCTGGCAACCGCGCGTGCGCGCCTCGTGTGCTGCCCCTCCGGGCCATGTCTCCGCCCACCCCCGGGCAATTCACCGTCACGCCGACCGACCCGATCGCCGCCGCCACCCTTCGGCAATGAGCTGTGAGCACCTCAACCTGCCGCAGCTTCGCAACGATCTGCTCAGGCTGGTGCCGCTTCCCCGACGTCGAACAATCCTCCACCACATGGCTCAAAGCCATCCCTCAGCGAGGACCAGTTCTCAGCGGACAAACCAATCAGCTGAGCAGCGCTCGCGCAGCTAGATGAAGGCCGGTCCCGAGCACTCCGGACGCGCTGCACGCCGGCTCACGCGCACTCGAAAGGAGCTGGACAGATGATCTATGATATATCATGATGCGCCGTCTGCGTGAAGGTCCCCAGAATGCACGATCCAAGTCGCCGGTCGGTGGTGAGCATGCTTTCGGCGGCTGCCGCCTCAGTCGCGCTAACCGAGAATGGCCTGGTCACTCCTGCCGCTGCTCAGGAAGGTAAGTTCGTCTGGGCTGCTACAGGGGGAGCCTGGTCAGAGCAGCTCACGAGCTCGTTCGTCAAAGGCACGAAATTCGCTGGACCAACCACGACGCAATCGGCTCAGCTCGAGTCCATAGCGGCGTCCAAAATCCTGTCCTCGAATGGGAGGCCAGAATACAGCGCCAGCAATCATGGCAACGCGGAGGTCGCGCTTCTGCAGGCCGGCTCTGCGCTTCAGCCATACGACCTTTCGACTGTGACCAATTTCGCTGACATTCGAGATTCCGCGAAACTTGGCACGGACTATGCCGCGTTCTGCCTCCTCATTTTCGGGCTCGCGTGGAACACCAAAGAGGCAAAAAAGCCCACGTCCTTCATGGACATGTGGAAGCCTGAATACAAAGGCAGGATTGGCGTGCCCGCGTACGGCTATTACGGAATGTATTGGCTGCACGCCCTGAACAAAATCATGGGCGGCACGGAAGATGACGTTACGCCAGCCCTGAAAGTTGTGTCGAAGCTTGTCCGCGAACAGCAGGCGGTGATGATCGAGAACAGCGATCATACGGCGCGGCTTTTCGAGCAGGGCGAAATCGTGATGGGGCCGTGGTGGAGCGGCCGGATCATCCGCCTGAAGGAGCAGGGGCAGCCGATCGGGTTTGAGTACGTCCCGGGAACGCTGGCTGTTGGTTCCGGTTTCGTCATCCCAAAGGGCGCCCCTCAGCCGCAACTCGCTAACGAGTTCATCAACGGCACGCTTGATCCCCAGCGGCAGGCGGCCTTTGCTGCGCTCACGCGGTATCCGCCGACCAACAAGAAGACGGTGCTCGACGAAAAATACAAGGATGTGGCCCTCCCGGAATCCGCCGAGGCGAATTTCGTGAAACTTGATTGGGCCAAAATAAGCGCCACTCGCGCCAAGAATCTAGAGCTCTGGAATAAGGAAGTTCTTTGATCTGAGCGATTGGCGCGATTATGAGCACTCTGGATGTAATCGGCCTCGTCAAGCTATACGACGGCGGAACTCGGATCGGCCCTATATCTTTCTCGGTCAGCGAGGGGGAGTTTTTCTCCCTGCTGGGGCCGAGTGGGTGCGGTAAGTCGACCTCACTCCGGTGCATTGCGGGCTTCGAGCGTCCGGATGGCGGCCGAGTCCAAGTCGGGAACCGAGACGTGCTTCACTTGCCGCCCCACAAGCGGGAGCTGGGCATCGTCTTCCAGAACTACGCTCTGTTCCCTCACCTTGACGTTCTCGGGAACGTCGCTTTTGGATTGAGGCGGCGCCGCGTTCCCGTTGCGGAGGCGAACCGACAGGCCAAAGCGGCCCTGGAGATGGTCGGGCTTGGCGATTATGGCCGGCGCCTGCCGAACCAGCTCTCCGGGGGACAGCAGCAGCGTGTTGCGCTTGCGCGTGCATTTGTCCTGAGGCCTCCCCTTCTGCTCATGGATGAGCCGCTCTCGAGTTTAGATTTGAAGCTGCGCGAGCAAATGCGGCACGAAATTCGCGCTCTGCAGCGCCAGCTCGGTCTGACGTTGATCTATGTGACGCACGACCAGGATGAGGCCCTGGCCATGTCTGACCGGATAGCGGTGCTGTCGGCCGGGCAGGTTCAGCAGATTGGTGCGCCTCGGGAGATCTACGAGCGTCCCGTGAATGAATTCGTGGCGCGCTTCATAGGGTCAGTGAACCTCTGGAAGGCTGACGACGTCCGAGTGGAGGCGGACGGTTCCGTGCTGGCTCGGGTTGCCGGCGGCACCACCATGCGCGTTGCGCGTCACTCCGCGAAAACAGGGGCTATCCAGGTCGGCGTTCGTCCTGAGCGCCTTCGCATTCTCCCCGCTGGCAGCGTTGGGGAAGCCGGCCCGAACCAGTTCGACGCAGAAATCGAGGAGATAACCTTTCTTGGCGAGGACCTGCAGATCCGGGCCAGACTTCCCGGAGCTACGCCCGTTCAGGTCGCCACCAAGAACGTGACCGATGTCGCAAGCCTGGCGCCGGGTCAACGTGTGAAGCTCGAGTGTTCCGTTGATGATGTCATCTGCATCAGTTGAGCAGCGAATCCCGGCCAGTTCGGCTCGCCAGGAGCGCAGGGCCGGCCTAAATCTCGCGTTGATCGCCGGTCCATACGGGCTGTTTCTGCTCGCAATCCTCGGAGCGCCCGTCTTCATCCTCGTGGCGATCAGCTTTTCGAAGCATGCGCCGCCCGCGATGTGGAGCAGCATCCTCTCACTAGAAAATTACCAGCGGGCTACAGAGCCATTCTACTTGGAGATGTTCGTAAGAACGTTGCGGATCGCGATCTTGTCAACAGTGGCGAGCGTGATCGTCGGCTACCCGCTTGCTTATTTCCTGGCGAGGTCGCCTCGGAACGTCGCAACCATCGGCATGTTCCTGCTGGTCACGCCGTTGATGGTCAGCACGGTAATCCGCTCGTTCGGATGGATCATCATCTTGGGGCGGAATGGGCTCATCTCCCAGGCCGCCCAGGCGCTCGGATTCGAAGGGCCGGTCCGGCTGCTCTATACGGAGTTCGCCGTAACATTGGCGCTGACGCAGATATTCCTACCCCTGATGGTTCTGCCCCTAGTGGCCGCCATCGAGCGCATTCCGGTGCGCGTTGAGGAAGCTGCCGCAAGCCTGGGGTCCTCCCCTCTAAGTGTCTTCCTCCAAGTGATCGTGCCGCTCAGCCGTGCGGGGCTGGTTTCCGGTTGCCTGCTCTGCTTCACCACGGGCATCAGCGTCGTGGTCACGCCGGCACTCCTCGGTGGCCGTTCGGTTCGGATGGCCGGCAACTTCGTCTACGAGCAAGTTGTGACTGCGTTTGACTGGCCGCTCGCCGCAAGTCTTGCGAACGTTCTGGCCATCCTGGCTCTCCTGTCGACGGCAGCGGCGCTGGGACTATCGCCCAAAACTTCCTCCGGCAGGAGCTAACGTCCCGTGGTCAGGATACCGGTGGCCTTAAGGTGTGTGGTCGCAGGAACCTACGTCTTCCTCCTGCTGCCGCTTGTTCTGATCGTCATGGTGTCTTTCAACGCTCAGGAGAGCTTCGCGCTCAACCTGCAGGCACCCTCGCTTCGATGGTACCAGGCCTTCTTTACCA
>JAQGJZ010000411.1 GCA_028290385.1 Enterovirga sp. | reverse complement strand
CACGACGAGGTTGATCTCCTCGGCCGCGATCCGACCGGCGATCTCCTCGACCTTGCCGCTCCCCAGCAGCGTCGCGGGACGCGGCGGGGAGATGGTCAGGAAGAACTGATCGACGATGTGGAGCTCGATGGCCCGGGCGAGGCCGACCGCCTCGTCCAGCCGCGCCTCCATGGGCCGCGGATTCGGGGGAGGGGTATCCGCGTCCCCTGCCCTGCCGGCCGCGAAGCCCCGCGCCAGATAAGGCCCGATAACGAGGGTTCGAGTCCGTGCGGCAATCTCGCGCTCGGGCTGAGCCCCGCGCGCGAGACGGTCTTCTTTGGGAGGTCGCGGTTCCGCCACGGAGGTCCTACGGCTTCGGGTCGATCTCGTCCGGCTCGAACAGCTGGATGGGATGCCCGGGCATGATCGTTGAGATGGCGTGCTTGTAGACGAGCTGCGAGTGGCCGTCCCGCCGGAGCAGCACGCAGAAGCTGTCAAACCAGGTCACGATGCCTTGGAGCTTGACGCCGTTGACGAGAAAGATGGTGAGCGGGACTTTGTTCTTCCGGACGTGATTGAGGAAGGTGTCCTGCAGATTTTGGCCGCGTTCGTTCGGCATAGTTTTGCCCGTGTCAGCCCTCGCGGCCGGCCATCGCCGGGCTGCTGTTGTTGTTGATCAAGAAGCCTCGGCTCCCGACCGGCGCCCTCATTACACGGTGCGGTGCCGCATCGCGCAAGTCCTTTCGCAGGTGCAGCGCAATCGGCTAGCCTCCGATGCCGAGAAGCTTCAGCTTCCGGTGGAGCGCCGAGCGCTCCATGCCGATGAACTCGGCGGTCCGCGAAATGTTTCCGCTGAACCGCGCGATCTGCGCAACCAGGTACTCGCGCTCGAAAATCTCGCGCGCCTCCCGCAGGGGCAGGCTCATCAGGCGTTCCCCCCCCTCCCCGTTCGGCGTCGACGGCACGAGCGTGCCGATCTCGGATGGCAGCATCTCGGCCGTGATTTCCGCCTCCGGATCACCGGCCGTGAGGATCATCAAGCGCTCGACGTTGTTGCGGAGCTGGCGGACGTTGCCGGGCCAGTCGTGCGACTGCAGCACGGCCATCGCCTCATCGCCGATCCTTCGCCTCGGCAGGCCGGTGGAGGACGAGATCTGGTCCTGGAAGAAGGCAATCAATTCGGGCACGTCCTCTCGCCGCTCTGAGAGCGAGGGCACGCGGATCGGCACCACGACGAGACGGTGGAAGAGGTCCTCCCGGAACGCGCCGCGCTCGATCTCGGCCGGGAGATCCCGGCTGGAGGACGAGATGATCCGCACGTCCACGTGCACGCGCGTCGACCCGCCGACGCGCTGAAAATTCTGCTCCACCAGCACGCGCAGGATGCGTCCCTGCACCTCGCGCGGAAGGTCGGCGATTTCGTCGAGGTAGAGGGTTCCGCCATGGGCCTCCTCGAGAGCGCCCGTGCGCCGCCCGCGCTCGCCGCTCGCCTCCACCCCGAAGAGCTCCGCCTCCATGTTCTCGGGTGTGATCGTCGCGGCGTTCATGGTGACGAATGGCCCCGAGGCGCGGCCGGATGTCGCGTGAATGGTACGGGCGACCAACTCCTTACCGGAACCGGGGGCACCCGCGATCAGGATGCGGGCGTTCGTCGGCGCGACTTTCTCGATCGATTGCCGGAGCTGGTTCATCACCACCGAGCGGCCTGCGATGCGGCTCGCCTGCGTGGAACGCGAGCGAAGTTCCTTCACCTCCCGCTTCAGGCGCCACGTCTCGAGCGCGCGCTCCGCGACCAGGACCAGGCGATCGGCCTTGAACGGCTTCTCGATGAAGTCGTACGCGCCGGCCTTGATGGCGGAGACCGCGGTCTCGATGTTGCCGTGGCCCGAGATCATCACGATGGGGAGATCGGGGTGCTCCGCCTTGATGAGATCGAGGACCTGCAGGCCGTCGAGCCGACTGCCCTGAAGCCAGATGTCCAGAAAGACGAGATGCGGTCGGCGCGCCTGGATGGCCGCCAGCGCCTCGTCGGAGGAGCCGGCCTTGCGCGTCCCATGCCCCTCATCCTCCAGGATGCCCGCGACCAGGTCGCGGATGTCGGCCTCGTCGTCGACGACCAGGATATCGGTGCTCATGCGGGCACCCGCTGCGATTCGGCACCGGCATGGGCATCCGGCGCGATTCCGAGGTTCTGTTTGAAGCGCATTCTTACGAGGCCGCCCCGGCCAGCCGGGTTGTCGAGGAGCTCGATCCCGCCGCCATGGTCTTCCAGGATCTTGCCGACGATGGCGAGGCCGAGGCCCGTGCCGCTCTCACGAGTGGTCATGTAGGGCTCCAGCAGCCGCTGCCGCCCTTCGACCGGAAAGCCCTTGCCGGTGTCGCTCACGTCGATGACCACCTCGTCGGCTTCGGCCCGCACCGCGACGCGGATTTCGGGCTGACCTCTCTCCTGATCCGGGAGCGCCGCGATGGCCTCCGTGGCGTTCTTGATGATGTTGGTCACCGCCTGCGACAGGAGACGCCGGTCAAATCGGGCCTGCAGCGGGGCGTCCGGCACCTCGTCGACGATCCTAATCTCGGGGCTACCGATTCGCATCATGAAAACGATTTGCCGCACGGTATCCACAATGTCTTCGGCGGAAATCGCCGGCTTTGGCATGCGGGCGAACGACGAAAACTCATCTACCATCCGCTTGATGTCATCGACCAGCCGCACGATCGTGTCCGTGCATTGGTCGAATACCTCACGGTCAGTCGTTATAAGCTTTCCGTATTTCCGGCGGATGCGCTCGGCCGAAAGCTGGATCGGCGTAAGCGGGTTCTTGATCTCGTGCGCGATGCGCCGCGCGACGTCCGCCCAGGCCGAGCTGCGCTGCGCCGTCACAAGGTCGGTGATGTCATCGAGCGTCACGATGAAGCCCTTGTCCTCCCCGCGGGCCTGCTCGCTCGTCACGCGGATGTTCAGCATCCTTTCCCGGCCGCCGCGGGTGATCGGGATCTGCTGCTGAGTGAGACGAAGCCGCCCGACCTTCGCCTCGTCGATCAGTTGGGCGATTTCTGGGAGCACGGACACGATGGGCTGTCCAAGAAGGTCCTGCCGCTTCGCCGCGAGCAGGGTCTCGGCGGACGGGTTCACGATGGTGACCAAGCCGTGGGGGTCGATCCCGATCACCGCGGCCGACACCCCCGAGAGGACGGCCTCCATGAAGCGGCGACGTCTGTCGATGAGATCGCTCGCAGCAGTCAGCCCGTCGTGCTGGCGGCGCAGTTCGGAGGTCATCTTGTTGAAGGTTTCGCCCAGGTGGGCGAGATCGCCCTCCTTCCGGCGAACCGGGACCTGTACGTAGAAGTTCCCGGTCGCGACCTGGTCGGTGGCGTGGATGAGGCGCCTGATCGGGGCGACGAGCCGATTCGAAAAGTTCAGGCCGAACCAGACGGCCGAGAGCAGGACGATGAGCGCGATCAGCGCAAACATCGAGGCGAACGCGACCTGGATGCCCTGCCGCTTCTCCTCCAGCGCCTGATAATACGCCACGCCGGCCTCGGCGACGGGCGGGAACTCCGTCGCGCGCGGATCGACCAAGCGGGTCACGAACAGCACCGCCCCTTCATGCGCCGGAAGCCGCAGCACGGAGGCGAAGACGTTGCCCGCGCGCGGAACGATGCAGATCGCCTCGGTCTCGTTGGCGCTGGCGAGGTCCTCGGCCGATGGCCCGGTCACGCCCGGGATGGTGCGGATGTCCACACGCTCCAGCGTGCTGCCGTCGGGCTTCACGATCATCGCGATCGGAAACCCCAGAAAGGTGGCGCGCGACGCCATG
>JAQGJZ010000373.1 GCA_028290385.1 Enterovirga sp. | reverse complement strand
TATCTGGCCGAGGCCATGAGCGGCCGCGACGGTGCGGCCGGCTCCCGCCCTCGCGAGGCCGTCGCGGTCTAAACCCCTTTCCGCAGCAGAAACACCGACCCGTCCCAGTATCGAAACGCGGGACGGGGCTCCTCGATCGAGAAGCCGGTCTCGCCCGCCCGGGCCCGCACCTCGCGCCTGTCCGCTTCGAGGTCGCCCCGGTAGGAATAGTTCAGGATCGCGAGCGTCCCGCCGGGCCGCAGCACGCGCCGGGCTTCCGCGACATGCCGGCCGGCCAGGTCGCCGCCGGCCTGGACGAGGTAGGGAAACACGTCCGCCGCGAGGACGAGATCGACGGCGCCCTCCCCGCACGGCGCGAGGTCGCGTCCGGAGCCAACCTCCAGCCGCACATTGGCGAGGCCGGCGCAGCGTGCCCGGGCGGCGGCGACCATCTCCGCCGAGATGTCGATCCCGGTCACCTGACTCACCTCGGGGGCGAGCGCGCGCACGAACCGGCCGATGCCGCAGCCGATCTCCAGCACCCGGCGATCAGCCTCAATGAGGCCCCAGCCGCGCAGGGCCACCACGATCTCGCCCGTAGCCGCGTCGAGCAGGTCGGGCGAGCCGAGCGCGTAGAGCGCGACGCCCGCCTCGGGTTGCTCCCGCGCGAGCCGATCGAACACCGCCGCCCAATGCGCGACGGCATCATCGGGGGAGCCGGCCGGGCGGTCGTGCTCGGCCTCTCTCATCACGGCGCGGATGGTCGCGAAGGCGGAGGGGTGCTGCTCTAGCAGGCTCGCCAGCGCTGCCAGGCGATCCGCTGCCCCCTGCGACACGCCGGACGCACCAGCCTCCGCGATGGCAGCCCGCACGGCGTCCCGCGAAGCCGCCTCCATGCACAGGCGCATCAGGGCGATGTTGGGCGGCACGCCGCCCGCGAGATACGCGTCGAGGATCGGGCGCAGCGGGTCAGCCATGGCGCCGAAAACTGCGGCGCCGGTTGGCGCGGTCCGCCGCGCCCCACTCGTATTTGTAGGCCTCCTGCCCGCGCAGGAAGTGGAATTCGCTCGCGCCCGCCTGCCGCGCCGCCTCGATCGCGTGGCCGACCAGCACCGTCCCCGGGCTCTCGAACGAGAAGGCCGGATCGAACCCGCCGAGATAGGCGTAGGCGCGCCGGGCATCCTGGAGGCCGTAATAGGCGCCGACCACCTGCCCCTCGATCGTCAGGGTGGTGAGGTGCGCGAGCCCCGCCTCGACCAGCCGGGGCAGCGCTGCCGCGTGGAAGCGGCGGACCGGGTCGTCCGCGAGCACGCCATCCTCGCCCCGCGTCGCCCAGCGCGCGCCGTGCAGCCGGACGAGGTCGTCCAGAAAGGATGGCAAGTCCTCGGTCACCCTGGCGACCGCCCCGTCCCGGCGGGCGACGCGATTCTCGGCCATGCGCAGCTTGCGCCGCTTGCGGGACGGGATCGGGTCCGTCCCGGAAAGGGCGAGCACCGGGCAGGCGCTCTGGTTGGCGAGCTCTTCGGTCGCGCCGGGCGGAACCTGAAGGTCGAACGCGGCGGCGCCCGGCATGAGCTCCTCGAGTTCCCAGCGCTCCCAGTCGGGCGCGAGCTCGCGAACCGCGCCGACGAGCGCGGCGGCGGCTCCGGGCACCGCCGGATCGAGCAGGACGTCGAGGTAATCCGTGATCCCGATGCCGAGAGGCAGGAGCCGGCGCCCGAGCGCGCCCTCCTCGAGATAGATCGACGCGAGCCCGACCAGCGTATCGCCCTCTCGTACCGCCACGGTGCACAGCCGACCGGGGGCAAACACCTGCCACCAGGGCACGATCCAGGCGGGCGACTGGAACGGCGTCGCGGCCGGGCAGCGGCCCCACAGCTCCCACCATTCGGGCGCGAGCGCTTCGAGCCCTGCCCCGTCGGTGACGAGCGCCGTCGCGAGCCCTCCGCTCATGCCGCGCCGTGCAGGGGCGCGCGGCCACCCGCGAGCCGTGCATAAAGGGCGAGATAGGCGGAGATCATCGTTTCCTTGGCAAAGCGCCGGCGCGCGGTTTCTCGGCAGGTCCGGGGATCGATCTCACCGGCGCGGCGGATCGCGGCCGCCATGCCGGCGACGTCGTCGACCAGAAAGCCCGTCCGGCCGTGCTCGACAGCCTCGGCCAGTGCGCCGTTCGGAAACGCGATCACCGGCGTTCCGCAGGCCGCAGCCTCGCGGGCAACGAGCGACGACGTTTCTGGCGCCAGCGACGGGACGAGCAGGCAGCGCGCGGCCGTGAGCAGGCGCCGCTTGCGGGCAAACCCGACCGGACCGAGGAACCGATGCTGCGGGCCGAGGCGCGGGCGGACCTCCTCGTCGAAGTAGCGCCGGTGCGCCGGGTAGGAAAACACCTCGCCGGCCGCGAGCAGCGGCACGCCGGCCGCCTTCGCGGCATCCAGGGCGAGGTGGAGCCCCTTCTCCGGGCAGACCCGGCCCAAAAACATGGCGAAGCCGCGCTTCGCATGCCGGGCCTGAAGCGCCCCGACATCGACGCCGTTGGGGATCGCGGGCAGGAGGCGCGGCCCCTCGCTGCAGGCAGCGTGTTGCAGGTCCGACACGCAGTGGAGCCAGGTGTCGGGCCGCGCCGGCTGCAGCGCCTCGGGCGGGTACCAGGAGGGCGGCAGGTGCAGCGTGGCGAGAACCGGCGGGCCCGGCGGCGGCAGGTAGGCGGGAAAGTCGATCCCGTGCAGGTGAACGAGATCGACCGGGTGGCGGGCCAGCGCCGCCCCGATCGCGGCCCGGGTCGCGGCATGCGCCCGCGCCTTCGCGGCCTCGTCCAGCTCGCCCGTGCTCGCCGCGATCGGCAGAAGCGTCCCGGCAACGCGCGAGCCCTCCTGCGCGACGACCAGGGAGCGGTGCCCGGCCTCCACGATGGCGTGGTCGAGAATGGAGAGAACCTGTTCGGCCCCGCCGGCCGCGTCCGGCGACACGGGCGCCAGCGGGTAGGCGACGCTGAGGATTGTCAGGCTCACGCCGCCCGCTCCGGCCGGAGCTCCCGGGCAGCGGCGGCCGCGAGGTCGATCCAGCGGGCGCCGGTGAGCCCCCAGCCATAGCGCTCGTAGAGCAGCGCGCCGCCGTTGGGGAGCTGCGCGAAATCATAGGCCGGCGCGGCCCTGTACGCCTCGTCCGCAATGCCGAAGCCGGACAGCGTTCCGGCCTGGCTCGCATGGGCGGCGATCATCCGCGCCTTCAGGTCGCGCTCGGCCGGCGCGAGGCGCAGGAGCGCGGCGTCGTCGCTCCCAAAGGTTTGGCGCAGCCAGCCGCCGTCCGGCGCGAGCCGATACAGCGGCACCTCGATCAAGGCTGGCCG
>JAQGJZ010000371.1 GCA_028290385.1 Enterovirga sp. | reverse complement strand
CGTCCTTCAGCATCGAATCCAGGAGCTTCATGTCGCCCATCTTGGTGCCGCCGCGCATATGCGCGACATGCGGCGCCATAGACATGGATTCCTGGCCGCCGGCCACGATGATGTCCGCAGCGCCGTTGGCGATCTGCTGCATGCCGATGGCCACCGTGCGCAGGCCCGAGCCGCAGAGCTGGTTGAGGCTCCAGGCGGTCTTCTCGGCCGGGATGCCGGCTGCCATGGCGGCCTGGCGGGCCGGGTTCTGGCCCTGGCCGGCCGTCAGGATCTGGCCGAGGATGACCTCGTCGACCTCGCCCGCCTCAACCTTCGCGCGCTCCAGCGCCGCCTTGATGGCGACCGCCCCGAGCTCGTGGGCAGGCGTGTTGGCGAAGGCGCCATTGAAGGATCCAACCGGGGTGCGGGCGGCCCCCACGATCACGATATCGGTCTGAGCCATTCCTGTTCTCCGGTTCGGCAGATTGCTGGAATTGGAGGCAACAGCCGGATCAACTCCCGGTGCGGCTCCAAGTCAAGCGGCCCGAAAGCAGGGCTTGCGGGGTTCAGCGGCCCGTGCGGATCCGGGTCCAGAGCCGCGTGACCACCCGCTGCGCGCGCTCCTCATAGGCCGTGTTGGTGAACAGCCGCCCGAAGGTCTGCGGGTCCGGGTAGATGGCCGTATCGGAGGCGATCTCGGACTGGACGAGGTCCCGGGCCGGCAGGTTGCCGCTGGCATAGCTCACGAAGTTGGTGTTCGCCGCCGCGACATCCGGCCGGAGCACGAAGTCGATAAAGGCATGCGCCTCGGCCGGGTGCGGCGCGTCCGTCGGGATCGCCATGGAGTCGAACCACATCAGCGCGCCCTCGCGCGGGATGACATAGGCGATCTCGACCCCGTTCTTCGCCTCGGCGGCGCGCTTGCGGGCCTGCAGGATGTCTCCCGAGTAGCCGACCGCCATGCAGATATCGCCGTTGGCGAGCGCATTGATGTACTCGGAGGAGTGGAACTTGCGGACGTTCCCGCGCACCTTCATCAGGGCGTCGGCCGCCTTTTGCAGGTCGTCCTGGCTGCGGGAATTCGGATCGAGTCCGAGCGCCTTCAGCACGCCGGGAAAGATGTCCTCCGGTGCGTCGAGGACATAGATCCCGCATTCCTTCAGCTTTCCCGAGAGCTCGGGGTCGAGCAGCAGGTTCCAGCCGTCGAGCGGGACATCCCCGAGCCGTTCCTTCACCTTGGCCCGGTTCAGGCCGATCCCGGTCGTGCCCCACATGTAGTTGACGGCATGCGCGTTGCCCGGATCGAACACAGCCAGCCGCTCGGCGATCTCCGGCCAGGCGTTCTTTAGGTTCGGCAGCTTCGCGCGGTCGAGCTTCTGGAACACGCTGGCCCGGATCAGCCGCTGCAGAAACGGCCCGGACGGCACGACCACGTCGTAGCCGGACTTCCCGGCGAGGAGCTTCGTCTCCAGGATCTCGTTGGTGTCGTAGGTGTCGTAGACGACCTTGATGCCGGTCTCTGCCGTGAAGCGCTCCAAAACCTTCGGGTCGACGTAATCCGTCCAGTTATAGACATGGACGACGCGGTCTTGGGCGAAGGCGCCGGACGCGACGAGGAGCCCGACGAGGGCGGCGGCGAGATGTCGGATCATGGCGGGAAACTAGGCAGGGCGGCGCGGGCAGACAATCGCCCTCTGGTGGGAAGGATTTTGCCCGCTCAGCGTCTATCCCGACAAAGAACCCGCCATCCGCCTCCATGATGCCCTAAGACGCCGTGAGAGGGGCCGCGCGTGTTCTGCCGCGCAGACCGAAGGCCGGACACAGTTGTGCAAGGCTCGTCATCGGCTCACCACGATCGGGGCGTCAATCTAGGCGGAGCACAGGTGAGCTCCGCGAACCGCAAAAGGAGTTGAGCCGGCGATGATCTCACGTCGCAGCTTCGTTCAAGGGCTCGGAGGGGCAGGGGCTCTGGCCGCGACCGGCGCGCGCGCGCAATTGGGCGAGGTCGCGGTCGGCATTCTGTTTCCGCTGTCCGGCCCGAACGCCCAGGTAGGACACGACGCCCGGCATGCGATCGAGACGGTCGTCGAGATCGTCAACAACCCGCATCCGGAGCTCGACCTGCCGCTCGCGGCCGGGAGCGGGCTGCCCGGTCTCGGCGGAGCAAAGCTCAGGCTCGTCGTCGCCGACCATCAGTCGACGCCGCAGGTCGGCCGGCCCGAGGCGGAGCGGCTGGTCTCCGAGGAGAAGGTGTGTGCGCTGGTCGGCTCCTACCAGAGCGGGGTCGGGGCCGCGATCGCCCAGGTGGCGGAGCGGCTGGAGGTGCCGTACCTGGCGGCCGAGAACTCCGCCCCGAGCCTTACTCGCCGCGGCCTGCGCTACGTGTTCCGGGCCGCCTCGCACGACGACATGTTCTCCGAAACCATGTTCGACCTTCTGGACGAGCTGAAGGCGAAGGGCGAGCGGGTCGAGAGCATCGCGCTGTTCGCCGAAGACACGCTGTTCGGCACCGATTCCGCCAACATGCAGCGGCGCCTCGCCGGCGAGCGCGGCTACCATGTCGTCGCGGACATCAAATATCGGGCGAACGCCCCCTCGCTGGCCGAGGAGATGCGCCAGCTGAAGGCGGCCGGGGCCGACGTTCTGATGCCGTCGAGCTACACCCGGGACGGCATCCTGCTCGTGAAGGGCATTGCCGAGCTCGGCTATCGGCCGCGGGCGATCCTGGCCCAGAATTCCGGCTTCTCCGACCCGGCGCTGTACCAGGCGGTCGGACGCGAAATCGTCGGCTGCATCACGCGCGCATCCTTCTCGCCGGAGCTTGCCGAGAAGCGGCCCGCGATCGGGCACGTCAATGCGCTGTTCCGGGAACGCTCGGGGAGCGACCTCAGCGATCTGTCGGCGCGCCAGTTCACGGCCGCGATGGTGCTCGCCGACGCGATCAACCGCGCCGGGGCGGCGGACGGCCGCAAGATCCGGGATGCGCTTGCGGCCACCGACCTGCCGGGCGACCGAACCATCATGCCCTGGAAGCGCGTCGCCTTCGACGAAACCGGGCAGAACCGCGAGGCCGACCCCGTCCTGCTGCAATGGACGGGCGACCGCTTCAGCACGATTTTTCCGGCGGCGCTCGCGGTCGCCGGGATCCGCTTCCCGATGGGGCCGGCCTAGACCCGGCGCACCTCAGGCCACGATCTCGAGGATCGTTCCGGGTCCGATGCGCCCGACGAGGTCGCGGATTCGGCGGCGGTCGACCGCGACGCAGCCCTCGGTGGGGGTGAAGCCGGGGCGGGCCGAGTGCAGAAAGATGGCGCTGCCGCGCCCGCGCCGGATCGGGCCTCGGTTGTAGGACAGGTCCAGCACGAGGTCGTAGAGCGCATCCTCGCGCCACATGGTTTCATGCCCGCAGCTTGCCGGCAGTGCGATCGGCCGGTTGTAGCGGCGGTCCCGCGGATCGTCCGCCCAGCCGAGATCCGGCCGGATCCGAACCAGCGGCAGGGCCGTCGCGGGCCGGCGGATCCGGTCCGGCCTGTACAGCGCGCCGAGCACCTTGAACCGTCCTACGGGCGTGCGCCCGTCGCCTTCGCGCTTGTCGCGTCCCGGCCCGCCGCGGCCGAGCGCGCAGGGCAGATCGATGCCCGGCCCGACCAGCCGGCCCCTGCTCGGGTCCAACGGCGAGCGAAAGACGCGGATAATTCGGGCGACGCGGCGCTTCATGCGGCGAGGGGTCTTCAACCGGACCCGAGTGTCAAGCTAAGAGGAGTGCATGTCGTGCTCCGCCGAGCTCCAGGCAGCAGGAAGGCGCATCCGAATGGCGCGCACCAGTCGTCTCCTTGTTGTCGAAGACGACAACGATCTTCGCGAGACCCTTGTCGAGCAGATCGGGCTGTCCCCGGAATTCGACGTCGGCTCCGTCCAGACCGCGGCCGACGCTCGCCAGGCGTTGAAGCGCGAGCCGGTCGACCTCGTGATCATGGATGTCGGGCTGCCCGACATGGATGGACGCGAGGCCGTGCGGCTCATCCGCCAGGACGGGTATCGCGGCCCGATCATCATCCTGACCGCGCAGTCGAGCGACGCGGACGTGGTCATCGGGCTGGATGCCGGTGCCAACGACTACGTACCCAAGCCCTTCAAGTTCGCCGTGCTGCTGGCGCGCATCCGGGCGCAGCTGCGCAGCCACGAGGCGAGCGAGGACGCGGTCTTCAAGATCGGCCCCTACACGTTCCGGCCCGGGGCCAAGATGCTGGTCAACGACAAGGGCTCGAAGCTCAAGCTGACCGAGAAGGAAACGGCCATCCTCCGCGTCCTGTACCGGGCGGACCAGAAGGTGGTCTCGCGCGACATCCTGCTGCAGGAGGTCTGGGGCTACAACGCCGCCGTGACGACCCACACGCTCGAAACGCATGTCTACCGGCTGCGGCAGAAGATCGAGCAGGACCCGTCCGTCGCCCGCCTG
>JAQGJZ010000343.1 GCA_028290385.1 Enterovirga sp. | reverse complement strand
GAGGCGGGGGGCGCCTCCGCCACGACAGGCTGCGCGTCCGGCTCCCGGGCAGGCTGCGGCTCCGGCTCTCGGGTCGGCTCTGGGGCCGGCTCAGGCTGCCTGGCCGCCTGCGCGACCTGCTGCGGCTCGGCGGGCGGCGTGGTGGCCGGAGGGGCAGGCGGCTCGGCCTGCGCTTCGGTGCGCGACTCAGCCTGTTTTTCCGCCTGGACCTCTGGCGCTGGCTCCGGGATCGGAGCAGGCCCGGGGCGCAGGGCAGGCTCAGGCGCGCTCGCGACGCGGGGCGCCTGCGCCGGGCCGTCCTCCGTCGCGACGACGGGCGGGGGCGATGGCCTCCAGCTTTCGGACAGCCTGAGCAGCGCCGAACCCGCCGTGGCGAGGCCGATCCCACAGATCACCGCGGCCGTATAGCGGAACGCGGAGGAGCGCTGCGCCGCCTCCAGCGGATCGGGCTCCTCGGACGCGGTCGGGTCGTAGCTCGGCGGGATGTCGCGTGGGGGCATGTCGTCCGGCGGGCGAGAACTCGATCGGACCATAGGTCCTCTCCATTGCGCTGGGAACGCCTGATGCGCCGCGCCGTCTTCCGATCGCGAACTCGGCAGGAAACGGGTGTCGCAGGCCCGCCGGGCTCGACTAGGTTGCGCCCAGCAGCAAGGGTAGGGTCATGCTCGATCTGACGCCAAACCTCTCCGACCCCGGCACGGCCGCGTCGGCCGAGCCCTGGGAGGATGTGCCGGCGAGCGCCGATTACGAGCGCGTCCGCCGAATCGTCTCCTTTCTGTCCGAGCATTGGCGCGGCCAGCCCTCGATCGACGAGATCGCGGCGCATGTCGGGCTCGCCCCGGCCCATGTCCACCACCTGTTCCGGCGTTGGTGCGGGCTGACACCGAAGGATTTCCTCGCCGCGATCACCCTCGACAATGCCCGCGCGCTGCTCGCCGATTCGGCCTCGGTGCTGGAGACGAGCTACGAGGTCGGGCTCTCAGGGCCCGGCCGACTGCACGACCTGTTCGTGGTGCACGAGGCGATGACGCCCGGCGCGTACAAGGCGGGCGGCGCCGGCCTGGAGATGGTCTACGGCTTCCACCCATCGCCGTTTGGGGAAGCGATCGTGGTCGCAACCGAGCGGGGCGTCGCGGGGCTGGGGTTCGTCGACGATGGCGACAGGGAGCACGCGCTCGCAGACATGCGCCGGCGCTGGCCGCGCGCCAGCTACCGGGAGGATGCGGCGGGAACCGCGGCCTATATCCGCCGCGTCTTCGAGCCGACGCTTTGGCGCAACGACACCCCGCTGCGGGTGGTGCTGATCGGGACCGATTTCGAGATTCGCGTGTGGCAGACGCTGCTGCGGATCCCGCTCGGCCGCGCCTCCACCTATTCAGGGATCGCGAGCCATATCGGCCGCCCCACGGCCGCCCGGGCGGTCGGGGCCGCGGTCGGCCGCAACCCGATCTCGTTCGTGGTGCCCTGCCACCGTGTGCTCGGGCGCTCGGGCAAGCTCACGGGCTACCATTGGGGCCTCACCCGTAAGCAGGCGATGCTCGGCTGGGAGCGGGGCCGACTCCTCGGCTGAGCTCGGCTAGTCCTCGGGCTGGCGCTGCATCAGTTCGTCGGACGGCGGCAGCGAGTAGGGGTCGTTCGTGGGCCGCCGGCGCACGCGCGGCTCGGCGGAGGCAGTGGACACGTTCACGCCGAGCCGGGTCGCGAGCGAGAGCGCCCGAGCCTCGGTGAACTTTGCGTTGCAAAAGCTCGTCGTGCCCTCGCGGGCATAGGACCGGCACATCATCTCGCGGTCGGACGAGAAGGCCGCCTGCTCCGCGATGATCGGCCGTGCGTTCTCGGGCCGGGCGCGGCTCGCGAGCACCTTGTAATTGTCGCGCACGATCCGGTCGGCCGCGGCCCGCATGGCCTCGTAGTCGCGGACCTTCGGCAGCAGCTGCGCGGGTTCCGGGCCCCACATGCCGCTGGGATCGGCCTGGCACGAGACGCTCTGGAAGGTGCAGGTTTCCGCCGGCCCCTTCACCATCACGGCCTCATCCAGGAACTCGAGCTGGAGCGGGCAGGTTGGATCCTGCAGCTGGTAGCGGAGCGCGCCTTCGGGCCGGCCCTGCGCCACGAGCGGGGCACCTTCGCCCGCCGCGAACGGGATGGAGCAGGTCTCGACGGATTGCGGCGCCCGGCGCCCGACCAGCGTCAGCTTCACGCGCAGATCGCCACGCGCCGTGCGTTCGATCCTGAGGCTGCCGTTGGAGCCGTTCTGCTTCAGATCCCGGCCGATGACCGAATCCTCGCTCGGCGCCTTCACCGAGCCAACGCGCGGCATGGCGGGGGCCGCGGGAGCGGTCGCGCGGCGCGGCTCGTCGTACGATGCATCCGGCGGCGGCGCCTCGGGCGGCGGCCGACGATAGGCGGGCTGCTGCTCGGGCGGCCGCGCAGGCCGAATCCCGAACAGGAGCTCGAAGATGTTTTGGGCCTGCGCTCCACCTGCCGTGGCGGTCAGCGCAGCCACCGAAAGTGCGAGGCTGATGCGTCTCATGTCAGGGAGCGGTCGCGCAGGTCTGCGCCGAAACTAAGGCTGTCTACCACCTCGCGCCACGCGGCACAGTGGTATCTCCGCCACAGCGGGGTCAGGTCTGACCAGGTCTCAGCTGGTAGAAAATGTGCCGGCCGATCACATCCATCTTCTTCAGACGCTTCGCCCAGTAGGGGCGCACGTAATCCGCATGGTAATGCGTCGCACCCCCGACATCGCTCAGGTAGGTCCGGCCCTCGCTGACATCGCGCGCGACGCGCTGCGCCCTGTCCCAGGATTCGCCGTCAGCGACGCGGAGCGCCTTGCCCTCGCACGCGAAGGTGAACTGGCAGGCGAGATGCCGATGCCGATTCTGATAAACCACGCCGCAGACCGACGCGGGGTAGAGCCCGCTGCGCACCCGGTTGAGGACGACCTGCGCGACCGCCGCCTGGCCCTCCTCGGATTCGCTCCGCGCCTCGAAATACACGGCCTCGGCGAGGCAGCGCTGCTCGCGCGCGAGGTTGCCCGGGGCGATAAGGTCGGCGTAGCGCGGACGCGCTTCCGGCTCGACCGGGGCCGGCCCGGAGCCGGGCGTCAGCGGCAGGGAGACCGGAGCCGCCGCGATGGAC
>JAQGJZ010000329.1 GCA_028290385.1 Enterovirga sp. | reverse complement strand
GTCGAAGCCGCGCGCCGGGCCGAGCCCGGTGAAGGCCGAGACGGGGGCTGAGGCGGCAAAGTTCTCGCGGGGCTGCCCGGGCGCCTCAAACAGGTCCGTGCGCCCTTCCGGAAGCACAGGCGGCTCGACCCGGTCGACCTCGGTCGGGGCCGCGCCCGCCGCCTCACGAGCGCGCTCGATCTGGCGCCAGCGGGCGACGTTGCGGTTGTGCTGGTCGAGGCTCTCGGCGAAGACGTGCCCGCCCGTACCGTCAGCCACGAAGAACAGGTCGCGCGTCTTCAGCGGGTTCGCGACGGCCTCGAGCGCCGCGCGGCCCGGATTGGAGATCGGGCCAGGCGGCAGCCCCTCGATCACATAGGTGTTGTAGGGCGTCGCGCGCTCGATCTCCGACTTCAGGATGCCGCGGCCGAGCGTGCCCTTCCCGCCCACGATCCCGTACACGATGGTCGGGTCGGATTGCAGCTTCATGCGCTTCGCCAGGCGGTTCAGGAACACGCTGGCAACACGCGGGCGCTCGTCCGCCTTGCCGGTCTCCTTCTCGACGATCGAGGCCAGGATGACGAGTTCGGGCGCCGTCTTGATCGGCAGGTCGGGCGCGCGCTTCGCCCACGCCTTCACCAGCGCCTCGCGGGCTTCCGACTGCATCTTGTTGACGATCTGCTGGCGGCTGGTGCCGCGCTCGAAATAATACGTGTCGGGCAGCAGCGTGCCCTCGCGCGGCACTTCGTTGAGTGTGCCGGTGAGCAGCTCGTTATCGCGCAGCCGGGCGGCGATCTGTTCGCTCGTCAGCCCTTCCGGCACCGTGAAGGCGTGCTGGATGGCCTTGCCGTCGATCAGCGTGTGGATCGCCTGCTCGATGCTGGTGCCGGCGCGGAACTGGAATTCCCCCGCCTTCAGCTGGCCCTTGCTGCGATTGAGATAGGCGTAGAGCTCGAACAGGTTCGGGTCGGCGATGACCCCCTCCCGCGACAGGAGCTCGGCCATTTCGGACGTGCCCGTCCCGCGCGGAATCAGGACAACCTTGTCCTGAGCGAGCGGGCCCGGCGCATCGACCTGCCGCTCGAGCATCAGGATGCCGACGACGACCACGGCGGCGACCACCAGGCCGAGCGACAGAAAGCCGCTCAGCAGCGACAGCAGCCCGCCGCGTGGCCGGCGCATGCGCGGCGGCGGCGGCGGCGGAGGCGCCGTGGGCTTCAGGGCCTCGTTCGGGCTTTTGGGAGCATACCGGCCGGGGCTCGGCGGAATGGCCGGACCGGGAGGTGGCGGGGGCGGTTGATTCGTCGATCGTCCGAACATGCGGTGCTACTTCGGGCCGCTCGCGCCGCGTGCCCCGTTCCGGCTCTCCCAAACCAATATGGCGAAATGGCGTGGATGTGACCGGGCGGGAGCGACCATCTCAGGCCGCGCGACGGAAGACCAGCGATGCGTTGGTCCCTCCGAACCCGAAGGAGTTCGACAGGACGGTGTCGATGTTCCGCGGCTTGGACCGATGCGGAACGAGATCGATCGCCGTCTCGACGGAGGGATTGTCGAGGTTGAGCGTCGGCGGAACGACGTTGTCGCGAATCGCGAGCACGGCGAAGATCGCTTCCACCGAGCCGGCTGCGCCGAGAAGGTGGCCGACCGCCGACTTGGTGGAGGACATGGCGAGCTTGCCGGCGGCGTTGCCGACCAGGCGCTCGACAGCCTTGAGTTCGATCTCGTCGCCGAGCGGCGTCGAGGTGCCGTGCGCGTTGATGTAGTCGAGGTCGCACGCGGCAAGTCCCGCGCGCTTCAGCGCCGCCTGCATGCAGCGATAGGCGCCGTCACCGTCCTCGGCCGGCGAGGTGATGTGGTAGGCATCGCCCGAGAGCCCGTAGCCGACGATCTCGGCATAGATGTGCGCACCGCGCGCCTTGGCGTGCTCGTATTCCTCGAGCACGACGATGCCGGCGCCTTCGCCCATGACGAAGCCGTCTCGGTCCCGGTCATAGGGGCGCGAGGCCTTTGTCGGATTGTCGTTGAACCCGGTCGAGAGCGCGCGGCACGCCGCGAAGCCCGCCAGCGACAGCCGGTTGACCGGTGATTCCGTCCCGCCCGCGACCATCACGTCGGCATCGCCGAGCCCGATGAGCCGCGATGCGTCGCCGATCGCGTGGGCGCCCGTCGAGCAGGCGGTCACCACCGAATGGTTCGGGCCTTTGAGCCCGTGCTCGATTGAGACGTAGCCCGAGGCGAGGTTGATGATGCGGCCCGGGATGAAGAACGGCGAGATCCTGCGCGGGCCCTTTTCGTACAGGGTGATCGAGGCATCGTAGATGCCCCCGATGCCGCCGATCCCCGAGCCGATCAGGACGCCGGTCGCGACCTGGTCCTCATGCGTCTCGGGCTTCCAGCCGGCATCCTGAAGGGCCTGCTTGGCGGCCGCCACCGCGTACACGATGAACGGATCGACCTTGCGCTGGTCCTTCGGATCCATCCAGTCGTCGGGGTTGTAGGCGCCCTCCCCGCTGCGCGGGACCTGACACGCGATCTGGCACGCGAGGTCGGAGGCTTCAAAGCCCTCGACTCGGCCCGCACCACTCTCGCCCTTGATAAGCCGTGCCCATGTGGGACCGACTCCGCAGCCGAGCGGAGTGACCATCCCAAGGCCTGTGACGACCACCCGCCGCATACTTTCCCCCGACTGGCGCCCCGTCATGCGACGGGGGCGCCCGACGCCTCAGCCCGCGTTCTTTTCGAGGAAGCGGATCGCATCGCCGACCGTAACAATGGTCTCGGCGGCGTCGTCCGGGATCTCGACGTTGAACTCTTCCTCGAACGCCATGACCAGCTCGACCGTGTCGAGGCTGTCCGCGCCGAGATCGTCGATGAAGTTGGCGTTGTCCGTCACCTTCTCGGGTTCAACCCCAAGATGTTCGACAACAATCTTCTTCAGCCGGTCAGCAATATCGCTCATCTGGTCCCCGTTTCACTTGGCCGGAAAATGTCCGCTCACCAGCGGCTCGAAACCCCGGCCACAGGGTCGACGACAGCGCCGACGCCCGCCCGAGATAGTGGCTGGTGCAAACCCGCATTTTTGGCCCCGGTCAAGTCCCGGGGCCGTCTCAAGGTCCCTAACACAGCCTCTCGGAGGTGACGAGGCCGGCCGGGCCGCTGCTCACAGGCGGGCCATTCCGCCGTTCACGTGCAGGGTATGCCCGGTGACATAGGCGGCCTCGGAAGAGGCCAGATACACCACGGCTGCCGCGACATCATCCACCGTGCCAAGGCGCGCCATCGGAATGGTGCCGAGGAGGCCGGTCTTCTGCGCTTCGCTGAGATCGTGCGTCATGGGCGATTCGATGAAGCCCGGCGCAATGCAGTTCACGGTGATGCCGCGGCTCGCGACCTCGGCGGCGAGCGCCTTTGTCATGCCGACGAGCCCGGCCTTCGAGGCCGCGTAATTGACCTGGCCGGGATTGCCGGTGGCGCCCACGACCGAGCCGATGTTCACGATGCGGCCGGAGCGGCGGCGCATCATCCCCTTCACGGCGGCGCGCGACAGCCGGAACGCGGCCGTGAGATTGACCGCGATCACGGTCTCCCACTCCTCGTCCTTCATCCGCAGGAGCAGGTTGTCGCGGGTCACGCCTGCATTGTTCACCAGGATGTCGAGCCCGCCCATCGCGGTCTCGGCGGCCGGCAGCAGGCTCTCGACCGATTGCGCGTCCGCGAGGTCGCATTGGACGACGTGGACGCGCTCACCGAGCGCGGCGGCCAGCTCGTCGAGCGCAGCCTGGCGGGTGCCGGACAGGGTCACGGTCGCACCCTGGGCATGCAGCGCGCGGGCGATGGCGCCCCCGATACCACCGGTCGCGCCGGTCACGAGTGCCTTGCGGCCTTCGAGGTTGAACATGGTCCGCTCTTAGGATGCGAGAAGAGGCTGCACGGCGGCGAGATCGCCGGGCTGGCCGAAGGAGGCGGATTTGGCGCCCGCCGCGATGCGCTTGACGAGACCGGTCAGGACCTTGCCCGCCCCGAGCTCGATGAAGGTGTCGACCCCGTCCTGCGCCATCCGGTCGACGCTCTCGCGCCAGCGCACAGTCCCGGTCACCTGCCGGACGAGGGAGTCACGAATGGCGTCAGGGTCGACGAGCGGTGCGGCCTCGGTATTCGCGACCACCGGCACCGCCGGCGCGAGAACCGCGACCTGCGCCAGCGCCTCCCGCATCGCGTCTGCCGCGGGGGCCATCAGGGCGCAGTGAAAGGGCGCAGAGACCGGCAGCATCACGGCCCGGCGCGCGCCCCTGGCCTGAGCCAGGCCCACGGCCCGCTGCACGGCGGCCGCATGGCCGGACACGACGACCTGGCCGGGACCGTTGTCGTTGGCGACGTCGCAGACCTCGCCCTCGGCCGCTTCCTTCGCGACCTGCTCGACGACGTCGCGGTCGAGCCCGAGCAGCGCGGCCATGGCGCCCTGCCCGACCGGCACGGCCTTTTGCATCGCGTCGCCGCGAATCCGCAGCAGCCGCGCCGCATCCGCCACCGTGAGGCAGCCCGCGGCGACGAGCGCCGAATATTCGCCGAGCGAATGCCCCGCCACGAAGGCGACGTCGCGCGCGAGGTCGAGGCCGGCCTCCGCCTGCAGCACCCGGAACGCCGCCACGCTCACGGCCATCAGGGCCGGCTGGGCATTGGCCGTCAGGTTGATCTCGTCGGCGGGCCCGTCGCGCATCAGGCCGGACAGGTTCTGCCCGAGCGTCTGGTCGACCTCTTCGAAGACCGCGCGCGCGGTCGGATAGGCTTCCGCCAGGGCCTGCCCCATTCCGACCGCCTGGCTGCCCTGGCCAGGAAAGATGAGTGCTCGCATACGCCGGTATTTCCACCCTTGAATTGGGCGCGAGGTCGCATCGCCCTCCGCGCAGTGTCAAGCGGTGGGCTAGCAGAGGTTGCAGCGGGACCAAAAGCACGAGTTCGTGGCCGGTGTTCAACGCGGCAACCGGGGATATACTGGCCCTCAGCATCGGCGGCGCCGTGGCGGGGTCTTGCCGATGCCGCCGCATCCGCCTTGCGATTCCAGGCGGGCGAGCGTATGTCTGTGCAATCCCCATAAGGCTAAAGTGCAAGGAGCCGCCGCATGGCGCGCGTCACCGTCGAGGACTGCATCGACAAGGTCGAGAACCGGTTCGAGCTCGTTCTGCTTGCGGCCCATCGCGCCCGCATGATTTCCCAGGGGGCGCCGCTCACGATCGATCGCGATCGCGACAAGAACCCGGTCGTGGCGCTGCGCGAAATCGCGGACGAGACGATCACGCCGGACGATCTGAAGGAAGAGCTGATCCACTCCCTGCAGAAATACGTCGAGGTCGACGAGCCGGAAGCCGAGACGGTGCCGATGATCAGCGGCACGACCGTCCTTGCGCCCGCCTCGGCGGTCGACGACTCGGACGTGCAGTTCGACAAGATGAGCGAAGAGGACCTGCTGCGCGGGCTCGATGGCCTGGTGCCCCCCGCCGCGACGGAAGAGGACGAGGGCTGAACGCCCCGTTTTTCCTGATCCTTCAAAAGCCCGGCCGCTCCGCCGGGCTTTTTTTGCGCCCGGAAACGGCGATCACGTCGCAGCGCACGCACTGTGCTTGCAAAAACCACCTGCGCTGACCGATATCGACAGAATGCAGATTGCGTTGGTGAGGGGCTGATCCCGCGATGATGCGGCAGTTCGAGCTTGTCGAGCGGGTCAAACGCTACGACCCCTCGGCCGACGAGGCTCTCCTCAACCGAGCCTACGTCTACGCGATGGTCGCCCATGGCAGCCAGAAGCGTGCGTCCGGCGAACCCTTCGTGGCGCATCCCTTAGAGGTGGCCGCGATCCTCACCGACCTGCGGCTCGATTGCGCGACGATCGTCGCGGCCGTGCTGCACGACACCATCGAGGATACGGGCGCAACGCTCGACGAGATCAACCGCACCTTCGGGCCGGAGATCGGCTCGCTGGTGGACGGGCTGACGAAGCTCAAGAAGCTGGATCTCGTCTCCAAGCAGGCCGCCCAGGGCGAGAACTTCCGCAAGCTCCTGCTCGCCATCGCGGCCGATGTCCGCGTGCTGCTGGTCAAGCTCGCCGACCGTCTGCACAACATGCGGACGCTGCACTTCATGCCGCCCGAGAAGCGGCGGCGGATCGCCGAGGAGACGCTCGAGATCTATGCGCCGCTCGCCGGCCGCATGGGCATCCAGGAGCTCCGGGACGAGCTGGAAGAGCTCGCGTTCAAGACGCTGAACCCGGACGCCTACGAGACGATCGACAACAGGCTGAAGGACCTCACCGGGCGCAATCTCGGGCTGGTCGAGGAGATCGAGGCGGCGCTGCGCGAGAAGCTCGCCGCCAAGGGCGTGCACGCCACGGTCTCGGGCCGGCACAAGCGGGTCTATTCCGTTTGGCGGAAGATGGAGCGCAAGTCGCTCGCCTTCGAACAGCTCTCGGACGTGTACGGGTTCCGCATCCTCGTGGACACGCTCGGCGATTGCTACCAGGCGCTCGGCATCGTCCACACGGCCTGGCCGATGGTTCCGGGCCGCTTCAAGGACTACATCTCGACCCCGAAGCAGAACGACTACCGCTCCCTCCACACGACCGTGATCGGGCCGCAATCGCAGCGCGTCGAGCTGCAGATCCGCACGCCCGAGATGGAGGAGGTCGCCGAATACGGCATTGCGGCGCACGCCCTCTACAAGGAAGGCGTCACGTCGGGCGCGCAGCTCGGGGCGGAGAGCCGGGCCTATCAATGGCTTCGCCGCACGGTCGATCTGCTGGCGGAGGGCGACAGCCCGGAGGAGTTCCTCGAGCATACGAAGCTCGAGCTGTTCCACGACCAGGTCTTCTGCTTCAGCCCCAAGGGGCGCCTGATCGCGCTGCCCCGCGGCGCGACGGCGATCGACTTCGCCTATGCGGTTCACACCGATGTCGGGAATTCAGCGGTCGGGGCGAAGATCAACGGGCGGATGTCGCCGCTGTTCAACGAGCTGCAGAACGGCGACGAGGTCGAGATCGTCCGCGCCGATGGGCAGATCCCGCCGCCTGCCTGGGAGGGCCTCGTATCCACCGGCAAGGCCCGGGCCGCCATCCGCCGCGCCACCCGCACGGCCGTGCGCCGCCAATATGCCGGGCTCGGCCGCCAGATCCTGGAGCGGGCCTTCCAGCGCGCGGCCAAACCGTTCTCGGACGACAAGCTCAAGGGCGCCCTGCCCCGCCTCGCCCGCACCTCGATCGAGGACGTCCTATCCGCCGTCGGCCGGGGCGAGATGTTTTCCGGGGACGTCGTGCGCGGCGTCTACCCGGACTACAAGGACGAGCGCCCGCGCGAGGCCCGTGAGCATGCGCGCGCCGGCCAAAACGGCCACGCATCCGGCACCGCCATCCCGATCCGCGGCGTTGAATCGGACCTGCCGATCCGCTTCGCCCCGAATGGCGGCGCCGTGCCGGGCGACCGCATCGTCGGCATTCTGACAAAGGGCGACGGGGTCACCATCTACCCGATCCAGAGCCCCGCGCTCGCCGCGTTCGACAACGATCCGGAGAGCTGGATCGACGTGCGCTGGGACGTCGACCCGGAGGAAGGCCGCCGCTTCCCGAGCCGCCTCGCCCTGCAATCGATCAACGAGCCGGGAAGCCTCGCGACGATCACCCAGGTCATCGCGGACCATAACGGCAACATCGAAAACGTCTCGATGAAGCGCCGCACGCCGGACTTCACCGAGGTGACGATCGACCTTTCGGTCTTCGACCTCAAGCACCTGAACGCGATCGTATCCGAGCTGCGGGCGAAGCCCGCCGTCAGCAAGGTCGAGCGCGTTCTGTCCTGAGGCAGGCGTCAGCCGCCGTAAAGCGCGGCATTCTCCTGGCGCAGGACGTTCTTCTGCACCTTGCCCATGGTGTTACGGGGCAGATCGTCGACAAAGAGCACGCGCTTCGGCAGCTTGAACTTGGCGAGCCGGTTCTCGAGCGCGGCCTGGATCGCCGCCTCGTCGAGCGTCGCCGCCTTGTCCTTCACGACCACGGCCGTGACGCCCTCGCCGAAATCCGGATGCGGAATGCCGATCACGGCGCTCTCGACCACGCCCGGCAGAAGGTCGATCTCCGTTTCGACCTCCTTCGGGTAGACGTTGAACCCCCCCGTGATGATCAGGTCCTTGCCGCGCCCGACGATGTGGACGTAGCCGGCATCGTCGATCTTGCCGAGGTCGCCCGTGATGAAGAACCCGTCCGGCTTGATCTCGGCCGCGGTCTTCTCGGGCATGCGCCAGTAGCCCGTGAACACGTTCGGGCCGCGCTCCTCGATCATGCCGACTTCGCCCGCCGGCAACTCGTCGCCGCCCTCCGGATCGACGACCCGGATCTCGACTTCCGGCAGCGGAAACCCGACCGTCCCGGCGATGCGGTCGCCGTCATACGGGTTCGAGGTGTTCATGCCGGTCTCGGTCATGCCGTAGCGCTCAAGGATGGCGTGGCCCGTCTTGTCCCGCCACTCGCGATGCGTCTCGGCCAGCAGCGGCGCCGAGCCCGACACGAACAGCCGCATATGCGCGGTCGCCTCCTGGGTGAGGCCCGGATGCTTGAGCAGCCGGGTGTAGAAGGTCGGCACGCCCATCATGGCGGTGGCGCGCGGCAGGAGCCGCATGATCTCGTCCGGATCGAAGCGCGGGCAGAAGATCATCGACGCATCGGCCAGGAAGGTGACGTTGGACGCCACGAACAGCCCGTGCGTGTGATAGATCGGCAGGGCATGCAGCAGCACGTCGGCGGACGTGAAGCGCCAGTAATCCTTCAGCGTCTGCGCGTTCGAGACGAGGTTGCCGTGCGTGAGCATGGCGCCCTTCGAGCGGCCCGTCGTGCCTGACGTGTAGAGAATGGCCGCGAGGTCGTCCTCGCCGACCACGGCCGTCGGAAAGGCGCGAGAATCCTCTGCCGCGAGGTCGACGATCGAGCCCGCGCCGTTCCGGTCGAGCGTTTCCAGCGCGGCGTTCGCACGCTCCGCGACGGGGGCGAGCCCGTCCCGCTTCGCCGGATCGCACACGATCACGGTCGGCTCGGCGTCGCCGATGAAATATTCGAGCTCGGCCAACGTGTAGGCCGTGTTGAGCGGCAGGTAGACGGCCCCGGCGCGCAGGCAGGCGAGGTAGAGGATCAAGGCCTCGACCGACTTCTCCACCTG
>JAQGJZ010000307.1 GCA_028290385.1 Enterovirga sp. | reverse complement strand
GTCCAGAAATAATCCAGAACGTGCTTGTGGAAGCCGATCCGCTCGCCCGGCCGCAGCCGGATCGTCCACACGCGAACCTTCTCGTCCTCGGACACGAGTTCGGTGCCCACGCATCCGTTCTGATCGGCGCGCACCAGATCGTCCTGCAACCATTGCGGCCAGGGCTCGCGCTGGACGGCGGAGCCGGGCGTCATCGTCATGGCCATCGTGACCTCCCCTGTGACTTTGTTTAGCACTTGATCAGTAACGATGTGCCTGTCAAGGCTGAGAATTGGAAACTGTCCGCCGGGGCAGGCTAGAGCTTGGGTCGATGAGCGCTGCTGTTGAAACGCCGAAGAAGGCTTTTCGCCGCCTGCCGCCGGCAGACCGCAAGAAGCAGATCGTCGAAGCCGCGGTCGCGTATTTCTCCGAGTTCGGGTTCGAGGGCGCGACGCGCGGTCTAGCCGACCGGCTCGGCGTGACGCAGCCGCTCATCTACCGCTATTTTCCCTCAAAGGACGAACTCATCCGCGCGGTCTACGAGGAGGTCTATCTGAGCCGCTGGCGCGGCGAGTGGATGCAACTCCTCGGCCGTCGTGACCTCCCCCTGCGGGAGCGCCTGATCGCCTTCTACGAGAGCTGGACGAGCGTCGTGTTCGAGCCGCAATGGATGCGGATCTACATGTTCTCGGGCCTGCGCGGGCTCGACATCAACCGGTGGTGGATCACCTTCGTCGAAGACCATCTGCTGCGCCGGGTGTGCGAGGAGGTGCGCGCGCTGTCCGGGCTGCCAAGCGCGAGCGAGACGCCGATCACGGCCGCCGAGATCGACGGGTATTGGCTCTTCCACGGCGGCATCTTCTACTACGGCATGCGCGAGAACATTTATGCCGTGCCGCCTCGCACGCCCCTGCCCCGCTTCATCGAGATGGCCATCGACAGCTTCCTGCAGGGATTCCCGGAGGCAGTGAAAAGCGCGCTGCCGCAGGCCGACTGAGCGGCGGGTCCACACGCAGCGGAGACACGGGATGGCAGCTCGGCGACGTGCGCTGGTCATCGGAGGCTCGCTCAGCGGGCTGTTCGTCGGCACGCGGCTGCTCAGGGACGGCTGGGACGTCCGCATCTTCGAGCGCTCGTCGGTCGAGCTCTCGGGCCGCGGAGCCGGCATCGTCACGCAGCGGCAAGTCCCGGCAACGCTCCGGGCGCTCGGCCTTTCGGTGCCGGCGGAGCTCGGGGTCGACATAAGCCGGCGCCAGATCCTGAGCCGCGACGGCCAGGTGACCGCCACTGCGGAAAAGCCGCTTCGCGCAACCTCGTGGATGCTCCTCTTCGCCATCCTGCGCGAGGCCTTCCCGCCGGAACGCTACGAGCTCGGGCGCGACCTCGTCAGGGTCGAGCAGGACGAACACGCCGTGCACGCCGTGTTTGCCGACGGCTCGCGCGCAACAGGCGACCTGCTCGTCGGGGCCGACGGCTTCCGCTCCTCGGTGCGGCCGCATCTCGCGCCGGACCTCGAGCCGCTCTACGCCGGCTATGTCGCCTGGCGGGCCCTCGTGGCGGAAGAGGCCTTTCCCGAAGACCTCCACCGCCAGCTCTTCGGCTTCTTCACCTTCGGGCTGCCGGAGCACCAGCAGATGCTCGGCTACCCCGTGGCCGAGGGCGCGAGCCCGTCTGACGGCCTGAGCTACAACATCGTCTGGTACAAGCCGACGGACGGCGCGAGCGACCTGCCGCGACTGCTGACGGACCGGAACGGCCGGCGCCACGACATGTCTATCCCGCCGCCGCTCATCGCGGACGACGTCGTCGCCGACATGCGAGCGCGGGCCAAAGCCGCCTTCGCGCCGCAGTTCCAGCAGGCCCTGGAACTCGCCGGGCGACCGTTTTTCCAGCCCATCTACGACCTCGAAACGCCCCGGATGGTGGCAGGGCGGGTCGCGCTGATCGGCGATGCAGCCTTTGTGGCTCGGCCGCATGTCGGCGCCGGCACCGCGAAGGCGGCCGACGACGCGATGAGTCTTGGGGATGCGCTGCGGCAGGACCGACCGGTGGCGGAAGCCCTCCTTGCGTTCGAGGCGGAGCGGCTGCCAATTGGCCGGCGCATCATCGAGCGCGCGCGCCAGCTCGGGACGTACCTCAAACGTGATTTCGCAAGCGAGGCCGAGCGGCAGGCCGCGCAGCCGTTCCGCGACCCCGAGGCCGTGTTGGTTCAGAACGCGGTCCTCGACTTCCTGTAGCCCCGAACCCGGCCGATCGTTCCCGCGAGAAGCTGACGAGAGCTCTTGATCCGCCGCGCAGTGTCATTTATCAATCGATAAACAACGGGAGTCGACAAGAATGGCTGCGAAGCGGCGTGCGCTGATCATCGGCGGATCGGTAGGCGGGTTGTTCACCGGCATCCGATTGCTGCGCGACGGCTGGGACGTAGCGATCTTCGAGCGCTCACCCGTCGAGCTGGCCGCGCGCGGTGCCGGCATCGTCACCCAGCCCCAGGTTCTCGCGGCCCTGGCCGCCCTCGACCTGAAGGCCACGCGGGATCTCGGCGTTGATGCGAGCCGTCGTCAGACCCTCGACCGCTCCGGCCGCGTGATCGCGACCGACCACCGTCACCAGGTCGCGACATCCTGGAACCGCCTGTTCGGCATTCTGCGCGCCGGATACCCAGGGGATCGCTACCACCTCAACCGCGATCTCGTCGGGGTCACACAGGACGAAGAAACGGTGACGGCGCAGTTCGCCGATGGCAGCACGGCAACCGGCGATATCCTGATCGGAGCGGACGGCTTTCGCTCCAACGTCCGGCGCATCTTCGCCCCGGAGGTCCAGCCGCTTTACGCTGGCTATGTGGCCTGGCGCGGGCTCGTCGAGGAGGCGGCCTTCCCGCCCGACCTCCACCGCCAGATGTTCGATTTCTTCTCCTTCGGCCTGCCGCCCGAGGAGCAGATCCTGGGCTACCCGGTCGCCGGCGACGGGGCGAGCGACCAGCCCGGCGCGCGCCGCTACAACTTCGTCTGGTATCGGCCTGCGGACGAGGCGACCGAACTGCGCCACCTGCTCACGGACGAGAATGGCCACGAGCACGAGATCTCGATCCCCCCTCCCCTGATCGCCAAGGCCGTGATCGCGGAGCTCCGGGCGCATGCCGGCGAGGTGTTCGCCCCGCAATTCCAGGAGGTGATCCGCCTGACCGAGCAGCCGTTCCTGCAGCCGATCTACGATCTGGAGAGCTCACGCATGGCCTTTGGCCGGGTCGCCCTCGTCGGCGATGCGGCCTTCGTGGCGCGGCCGCATGTCGGCGCCGGAACGGCGAAAGCCGCGGACGACGCCATGCGCCTTGCGGATGCGCTGCGGGACGAGAGCGCGCTCAGCGCGGCCCTCAGCCGCTTCGAGACCGAACGGCTCGACATGGGCCGGCGGATGGTCGAGCAGGCCCGCCACCTCGGCACCTACATGCAGCGGGACTTCGCGACCGAAGAAGAGCGCGTCCGGGCCGAGCGCCATCGCTCGCCCGAGGCCGTCATGGCCGAAACCGCGCTGCTGGATTTCCTGAACGCCTAGAAAACAGGGGCGGCGCTCAGGCGCCGCCTCGACCCGAGGTGCCCTTCTCGGTGCCCTCGCCCGCCCGCGGGGTGCTGCCGCCCTTCGCGTGGTCGGTGTCGCTCTGCTTGCGTTGTTTCTCGTCGCCGTCCTTCCGGTCGGGATTCATGCCCTGATGCCCGGAATGGCCGCCATGCGTCTTGTTCTGCGACATGGATCTTCTCCTCCTGCGGAGGGCCAAGATCCCGCCTGGCGTTAGGTTCCGGCCGGGGACTCCCCCGGCCGGACCAATGTCTCCTCAGAGACCGAGCAGCTTCTTCGCGTTGCCGCCGCAGATCGCCGCGATCTGGCTTTCGTCGAACTTCGACTGCACGACGTGCCCGACCGGATCGTAATCGGCCATGTCGAACGGATAGTCAGTGCCGAGGACGACGTGGTCGATGCTCCAGGTGTCGACGAGGTTCTCCAGCTGCCCGGGCGTGAACACGACCGAGTCGAAGTAGATCTTTTTCAGGTAGCTGGTGGGCGGGTTCGGCAGGTCCGCATGGCAATCCGCACGGGCGCCCCAAGCGTGATCGATGCGGCCCCAATAGGCGCCGAGATAACCACCGCCGTGCACGGCCAGGATCTTCAGGTTCGGGTGCCGCTCCAGCACGCCGTCGAAGATCAGGTAGTGCAGCGCGATCGTCGTCTCGAGCGGGTTGCCGATGACGTTGTTGAAGTAGAAGCGCTCGAAGCGCTTGCCTTCCGTGAAGCCGTTCGGGTGGATCACGATCAACGCGCCGAGCTCCTCGGCCTTCGCCCAGAACGGCGCAAAGGCGGGATCGGACAGCTCGCGACCGTCGACGTTCGTGAGAACCTGGGCACCCTTGAAGCCGAGCTGCTTCATGGAGCGCTCGAGCTCCTTGGCAGCCTCGTGGCCGTCCATCATCGGCACCGTGCCGAGCGCAACGTAGCGGTCCGGCGCGCGGGCCACGAACTCGGCGATCCCGTCATTGACGATCTGCGCGGCCTTCACGCTGATCTCGAGCGGCAGCGTGTAGTAGCACTGGGGCGGCGGCGGCATGACGAGCTGGACGTCGATGCCCATGTTGTCCAGGTCCTTCAGGCGCTGGTCGATGCCCGCCGGCGTGATGCGGGTCTTCAGATCCTCTTCCTGCTTCGCGT
>JAQGJZ010000289.1 GCA_028290385.1 Enterovirga sp. | reverse complement strand
CTTTACGACAGCTACGCCCTGCGCCGGGTCTATTTCTCGGCGTTCAGCCCAATCCCGGACACGACCTCGCTTCTGCCCGCCAAGGCACCGCCGCTGCAGCGCGAGAACCGGCTGTATCAGGCCGATTGGCTGCTCCGGCATTACGAATTCGAGGTTGAGGAGATCGCCTCCGCGACCGAAGGCGGCATGCTCGACCTCGACATCGACCCAAAGCTCGCCTGGGCGCTGAAGAACCGCGAGCGCTTCCCGGTCGACGTCAACAAGGCCGATCGCGAGATGCTGCTGCGCGTGCCCGGCCTGGGGGCGCGCGCGGTCGAAAAAATCGTCAAGGCGCGCCGGCACACGACCTTGCGGCTGGACGATCTGAAACGGCTTTCGGGCGCGCTGAAGCGGAGCCTGCCCTTTCTGATAGCCGAGGATCACCACCCGGGCGCCTCGACCGACCGGGCGGATCTGCGCGCCCGGCTGGTGCAGCCGCCGGCCGAGCAGCTGGCGCTGTTCTGATTATCGCCCTGCACGCGTTGACGACGGGGAAGAGCGGATCGACATTCGTTCCCGTCCTCGTCGGAAGGGGGGCGCCATGAGCGCACGGCTGAGCGAAGCCGATGGGCTGACCCGGGACGGCTTTCTGGCCTTCCTCGATGATCGGCCTGACGAAGAGCGGTGGGAGCTGTTCGATGGTGTGCCGCTGATGCAGGCCAGCCCCCGGCTCAATCACCAGATCATCGCGTTTAATCTCGCGAAGCTGATGGATGCCGCCCTGGTTGGGACGCCCCGCTCGTGGAGCGTCGTGCCGCAAGGCATGGTGGATCTGACGGCAGTCTTCCCGGGCAACATGTACATCCCGGACGTGATGGTTATGGACCCGGATGGGGTCGATCTCACGTCCAGCTTCACGGCACGCTGCATCCTGGCGGCGGAGGTGGTTTCGCCGAGCGACCGCCGCCGCATCGGCCGCGGTCTCGGGCGCAGGATCGAGGTCAAAATCGAGCGCTATCGGGCGCTTCCCGGCTGCGAGGCCGTGCTCGCGATCGAGCAGGACCGGGTGGAGGCGAGCGTGCATCTCCGGACGGACGCGGGCTGGACGACCGGACACCTGGCCGGCGCCGAAGCCGAGCTCGTTTTGCCGGTCGTCGGCTTGGCGTGCCGCCTGTCCGATCTCTACGCCCGGACGCCGCTCGCCCGGGCAGGCTGATGCGACAGGTTCAACTCCAGCCCGGCGCGGATCTCTCCGGCTTTCGGCAGGCGGTCCGGACCTTGGTTGCAGCCGGCATCGGGCCCGAGGAGGTCGCCTGGAGCACGGCCGAGCCTGGGCTGTTCGGGGTGGAGCCGGTGGCCGACAAGAGGTCGGACGCGCCGCCGCTGCGCTTGCCGCGCGCGGTCGCCACGCTGGTTGAGGAGGTCGTCCCGCATCGCGATCCGGAGCGCTACGCCCTCCTCTATGACGTGATCTGGCGGGTGGCCCAGGGTCAGCGCGAACTCACCGAGATCGCGAGCGACCCGGTCGTGCACCGGCTCGAGCTGATGCGGAAATCCGTGCGGCGGGACATCCACAAGATGCACGCCTATGTCCGGTTTCGGCAGATCGAGACGCCCCCCGGTGAACCCGAGCGTTTCGCCGCCTGGTTCGAGCCCGATCACTTCATCCTGGAGGCCGCGACGCCGTTCTTTGTCGAGCGCTTTCGGGCCATGCGTTGGACGATCGTCACGCCGGTCGGCACGGCGGATTGGGACGGCAGCGCGCTTCGCTTTGGCCCACCTGGCCTGCGCGCCCACGTGCCGGCAGGTGATGCCTTCGAGGCCGGCTGGACGGGCTACTACGAATCCACCTTCAACCCGGCCCGGGCCAATCCGAAGCTGATGCAGCAGCACATGGCCAAGAAGTACTGGCGCAACATGCCGGAGGCTTTGGCCATTCCAAACCTCGTCCGATCGGCCGGCTCGCGCGTTGAGCGCATGCTGGAGGAGGAGCCGACGGTGCCCACCAAACGCATGCCCGAGGGGGCTCTCGCCGCCATGCTGGACCAGGCCCCGGCGAGCCTGGCGGAGCTGAACGCCATCATCAAGGCGGCCGGCCCGCTCGTGCCCGGGGCCACGCAGGCGGTGGTCGGCGAAGGGCCGGAGCGTGCGGGCATCGTGTTCGTCGGCGAGCAGCCCGGCGACGAAGAGGATCTGCAGGGCCGGCCGTTCATCGGCCCCGCCGGTCGCCTGCTCGACCGCGCGATGGGCGAGGCCGGGATCGACCGCAAGGACGTGTACCTCACGAATGCCGTGAAGCACTTCAAGTTCGAGCAGCGCGGCAAGCGGCGCATCCATGCGAAACCGACCGCGGGCGAGGTGAGCCATTATCGCTGGTGGCTCATGCGCGAGCTCGAGCTGATCGAGCCGAAGCTCGTGGTCGCCCTCGGGGGCACCGCGGTGCTGGCGCTCACGGGCAAGCAGGTGCCGATCACCCGGGCACGCGGCCCGGCGAAGCTGCTCGAGGATTTTCAGGGCTACATCACCGTGCACCCGTCCTATCTGCTTCGGCTGCCGGACGAGGACGCCAAGCGGACCGCCTATGCGGGTTTCGTGGACGACATGCGGCGCGTCCGCGAGATCGGCGCCGCCGCGGCCCCCTCGCGCTCGCGCGCGGCCTGATCGGGTTACGAGTCTCCGCGGCCGGCAGGGCTCGGCTGCGCTCAGCCGTAGCGGTGCAGCTCGGCCCCGTGCCGCTTCAGCCACGCCTCCGCCTCGTTCGTTGCCGGGCAGAGCTCGCGCAGCAGCGTCCAGAAGCGGTGGGAATGGTTCAGCTCCTTCAGGTGCGCCACCTCGTGCGCAGCCAGGTAGTCGAGCACGAAGGGCGGCGCCATGATCAGGCGCCAGGAGAAGCTGAGCGTTCCGGTCGACGAGCAGGAGCCCCAGCGGCTCTTTGTGTCCCGGATCGCGATGCGCCGGGCCGGGATGCCGAGCGCCGCCGTATGCTGTGCGACCGCGACCCGCAGGTCCTTGCCGGCCTCGCCGGTCAGGAAACGGCGAACCCGGCCAGGCACGGCTTCGCTTCCGCCCGACACGAGCAGCAGCGGCTCGCCGCCCTCCCCCGCCTCCTGCTGGGCGGAGACACGGAGACCCGGCCGATGCGCGATGCGGTGAGGCACGCCCCGAATCGGCACGTTGGAGCCCGGCACGAAGCCGACGCGCTCGGGGACGCGCGCGATCCGCGCAGCAAGCCAGCCGCCATGCGCCTCGGCGAAAATCTTCGCCGACGCGAAGGTCGCGTGTTCCGGAACCGTCAGGAGGATCTGCCCGGTCGCGCTCGAAACGCGTAGCGTCAGGCGGCGCACGCCCGGCCGGCGCCGCAGCGCCACCTGGAAGGTGCTGCCCTCGTGGCGCACTTCGATCGTCGCAGGCTCGGGTGGGCTGGCCCGTCGGTACAGCAGCGGCATCGGCCCTGCCTGCCTGTTTCGCGCCCTTTTGTCAGCTCCGGCGCGCCGGAGCGGGTCGTCTAACCCACAGCGACGAGCTTGGGCCGGCGCATCTTGGTCACCGGCGGTTTCACGGCCGCGGGCTTCGGCTGATCGTGCGTGGCGATGAAGTCGCAGATGCGCGGGGCGATCTCGGCCCGGAACCGCGAGCCGTTGAAGACGCCGTAATGGCCTACGCCCTTCTGCAGGTAGTAAACCTTCTTGTCGTCGGCGAGGTTCGGCGTGAGCTCGAGCGCCGCGAGAGTCTGCCCGACCCCGGAGATGTCGTCCTTCTCGCCCTCGACCGCCATGATCGCGCAGCGGCGGATGGCCAGCAGGTCGACCGGCTCGCCCCGGTGCAGCATCTCGCCCTTGGGCAGCTCGTGGTCGACAAACACCTTGGCGACGGTCTCCAGGTAGAACTCGGCCGTGAGGTCCATCACGGCGAGGTACTCGTCATAGAACTCGCGGTGCTTCTCGGCCGCGTCGCCGTCGCCGCTCACGAGGTGGTTGAACATGTGCCGATGCGCCGTGAGGTGGCGATCGAGGTTCATGGCCATGAAGCCGGAGAGCTGCAGGAAGCCGGGATAAACATGCCGGCCGAAGCCTGGGTGCCCGAACGGGACCGTGTGGATGCAGTTCTGGCGGAACCATTCCACCCCGCGTTCCTCCGCGAGCTGGTTCACGGCGGTCGGCGAGCGGCGCGTGTCGATCGGGCCGCCCATCACGGTGAGCGAACGCGGGATCGCCGGCTCGTTCTCCGCCTCGAGCCGCGCAACGGCGGCGATCGCCGGCACCGAGGGCTGGCACACCGCCAGCAGGTGCAGGTTCGGGCCGAGGTCCCGGCACATGTCCATGACGTAGTCGATGTACTCGTCGAGGTCGAAATGCCCCTCGGCGAGCGGCACCATGCTGGCATCGGTCCAGTCGGTGATCATCACCTCGTGCGTCGGCAGAAAGGCCTCCACGGTGCCGCGCAGCAGCGTGGCGTAGTGGCCTGACATCGGCGCGATGATCAGGAGCTTGGGCTGCTGGACCGGATGCGTGGTCGGACCGCGTCGGAAGGCCGTGACGCGGCAGAATGGCCGCGACCAGACGATCTCCTCGGTGACCGGGACGCGCTCGCCGCCGAGCAGCGTCGAGGTGAGCCCGAATTCCGGCTTCGCGTAGCGGCGCGTGGTGCGCTCGAACATCTCGCAGGCCGCCGCCATCGTGCGGGCGGCGGGCGTGTAGCTCAGCGGGTTGAAGGAGTTGTTGAGCGCGACCCTGGTGAGGTCGGTGGCTGCCCGGGCCGGTGCGAGCATCGCGTGTGCGGCGTCGTACCAGAAATAAGCGAGGTCCATCGACACTCCTGAACTCGGCCGGCGTGCAGCTTGGGCCGAGCGTCAACCCGGGCGAGAGACCGGGGTTCCTCGAATCCTAGGCACACCGGACTTTCCCATTCGCTACGGAGCACGGGCTGCCGGCGACCTCCAGAGCGCGGCGGTACCGGTCGGTACGGTTTTTGCCGCGCTGTGGCCCTGCAGTCTCACTCGTTGGTTGAACATTGTCAGGCCGCGCGCATTGATCACAGACGCGCCGCGCCTACCTGGACAGCATGGTGCACTCGGCAACCGGCGCGATCGGACGCGACGCCCGCCGCCTCAAGCTCGACACGCTCGTGCGGCTCCGCTGGCTCGCGGTGGCCGGGCAATCGGCTGCGGTGGCGTTCGTTCACTTCGAACTCAGCTACAAGCTCCCGTTCAGCCTCTGCCTCGCGGTGATCGCGACGGCGGCGCTCGTTAACTTGTGGCTCGGCCTCAAATGGCCGGCGAGCCACCGGCTCGGGGAAGACCTGGCGACCTTCCTGCTCGCCTTCGACATTCTCCAGCTCGCGGCGCTGCTGTACCTCACGGGCGGGCTTCAGAACCCGTTCGCGATCCTGTTTCTCGCGCCGGTCTTGATCTCTGCTGCGGCGCTCTCGCCGGCCCGAACGGTCGGCCTCGGCCTGCTGGCGGCGCTCTGCGCGACCCTGCTCGTGTTTTATCACCGCAAGCTGCCCTGGGCGACGGAAGGCGGGCTCGATCTGCCGAAGCTCTACGTGGCCGGCGTTTGGAGCGCGATCCTCCTCGGGATCGCATTCACGGCGGTGTTCGCCTACCGCATCGCCGAGGAAGCGCGTCAGCTGTCCGCCGCGCTCGCCGCGACCGAACTCGTGCTGGCGCGCGAGCAGCACCTGTCGCAGCTCGACGGGCTCGCGGCGGCGGCCGCGCATGAACTCGGGACGCCGCTCGCCACCATCGCGCTCGTCGCCAAGGAGCTCGACCTCCAGGCTCCCGCCGGCAGCCCGCTCAAGGAGGACACGACGCTGCTGCGCGAGCAGGTCGAGCGCTGCCGCTCCATCCTCACCAAGCTGACCTCGCTCGACGACCAGCAGGGCGGCTTCCTGGAGAGCATGAGCTTGCGCCACCTGATCGAGGAGGTGGTGAGCCCGCAGCGCTCCTTCGGGGTGGAGATCGACGTGCGGTGCTCGGGCGAGGGCCCCGAACCCGTGACACGCCGCTCGCCGGGCCTGCTCTACGGGCTCGGCAACCTCGTCGACAACGCGGCCGATTTCGCCGTGAGCTGCATCGTCATCGAAGCGCACTGGACCGCGCACGAGGTGTGCGTCGAGATCCGCGACGACGGGCCGGGCTTCCCGTCCGACGTCCTGCTGCGAGTCGGCGAGCCCTATGTGACGACGCGCGGCCGCGGCCGGGAGGGCGACGACAGCGGGTCCGGGCTCGGGCTCGGGCTGTTTATCGCCAAGACGCTGATCGAGCGCTCGGGCGGGCAGCTGGCGCTCGCGAACGCGGCCCCTCCGGGGCATGGGGCTGTGGCCCGCATTGTCTGGCTCCGGACCAGCTTCGACGAAAAAACAGCAATCACAACAACGGGATCGGCTCTCGCACCTCTAACGGAAAGCGAAACGGTGCCCATATAGGAGGAACCACAAGCCCCGATCGAGGATCGTACAGTGGCTCAGCCCCAGATCGCTCTACCCGAGAGCAAGGCGCCCCTCATGGCTCTCACCGAAAACTCCCTTCTCCTGGTTGATGACGACCGCGCCTTCTCGACCCGTCTCGCGCGCGCCATGGAAGCCCGTGGCTTCGAGGTGCGCGTCGCGGAGAGCGTTGCCGAAGGCGTCGCCGCCATCGACGAGAAGGCTCCAGCCTACGCCGTCATCGACATGCGCCTCGCGGACGGCAATGGGCTCGACGTCATCGCCCGCCTGAAGGAGCGTCGCCCGGATGCGCGCGGCGTCATCCTCACGGGTTACGGCAACATCGCGACCGCGGTCACGGCCGTTAAGCTCGGGGCGTTCGACTACCTGGCGAAGCCCGCGGATGCGGACGAGATCCAGGCGGCGCTGAAGGCCGAGCCCGGCGAGCGGGCGAGCCCGCCCGAGAACCCGATGTCGGCCGACCGCGTCCGCTGGGAGCACATCCAGCGCGTCTACGAGCTCTGCGGCCGCAACGTGTCCGAGACCGCACGCCGGCTCAACATGCACCGTCGCACGCTGCAGCGCATTCTCGCCAAGCGCGCACCTCGCTGAGCCTTCAGGACGTTTCGGCTGCGCGCGCGCCCCACGGCGCGCGCTTTCGTTTGGGACGTGCGGCATTTGACTCGAAGGCCCGCCATCCCGGCAACGCTAACTCAACCTTAACCGTACCGGGCGGAACCTCTCCCCGCTGACCCCCAGCCAGGAACGGACCATCCCAGCTCCGCTTTGCCGGAGAACTCGGTGGTCGCGCGGCGGCGGGATACGGCCACGGAGGAGGAGGTGTTATGCGTATTCTCATCCTCGAGGACGATCCGCTTACAGCGCTCGACCTCCAATGCGTCGTGGAGGGATGCGGCCACGAGGTCGTCAGCCTTTGCGACACCCTTGCGGATGCAGGGGAGCGCATTGGGGCCGGGCTCGATTTTGCGTTCCTCGATGTCGACCTGCCGGACGGCAAAAGCTTCCCGATCGCCGAGCGGCTGCACCAGTCGCGCGTGCCCTTCGCCTTTGTCTCGGCCTCGCGCCCGAGCGAGATTCCGGCGAGCCTTCAGGGCGTGCCGTTTATCCCCAAACCCTACCACCACGCGGCCATCCGGCACTCGCTGGTCGAGGCCGGCCGCTAGGCAGGCCCTCGCCTGTGCGCGCGCCCGGCGATAAGGTCGCCGGGCATGCCAACTCAGCCCGAACTGCGACTTCTGCCCACCGGCGATGCCGCCCTCACCGTCGAGTTCGGAGACAGCATCGATCCCGCGATCAACGCCCGCGTGCTGGCGCTCGACTCGGCGCTCCGGGACCGACCCTGGCTGATCGAGACGGTCCCGACCTATCGTTCGCTCCTGATCTACTACGACGCCGCTAAGGTCGACTTCGCCGATCTGTCGGCGGATCTGCTGCGGCTCGCGGCGGCGCCGGCGGCCAGCCAGGACGGCGGCCGCACCTGGACCATCCCGGTCGCCTATGGCGGCGAGCATGGGATCGACCTCGAAGCCACGGCCGCGACACACGGCATCACGCCCGAGGAGCTGGTGCGGCGCCATTCGGCGCCCGTCTACCAGGTCTACATGATGGGGTTCCTGCCGGGCTTCGCCTATCTCGGCGGGCTCGACCCGACCATCGCGACACCGCGGCGGGTGAGCCCCCGGCTCAAAACCCCGCCCGGAACGATCTCGATCGGCGGCGTCCAGGCGCTCGTGGCCTCGATCGAGGCGCCCTCGGGCTGGCACCTTCTCGGCCGCACGCCTGTCCGTAACTTCATGCCGGGCCGCGACCCCGTGTTCCTGGTACAGCCGGGCGACCGGGTGCGGTTCCGCCCCATCGAGGAGCGCCTCTTTCGAGAGCTCGACGAGGCGGCGGCTGCAGGCGCGGTCGTGGCGGAGCCGACCGCGTGAGCCGGCTTCTCGTGAAGAGCTGCGGCCCGATGACGAGCCTGCAGGATGCCGGCCGGATCGGCTGGAGGCGTTTCGGGGTCTCGACCTCCGGGGCCATGGACCGCCTGGCCCAAGCGCACGCCAACGTCCTGGTCGGAAACGGCCCGGACACGGCCGTGATCGAGATGACCCTGATGGGCGGCACCTTCGAGGTTGCGGGCGGTCCCGTGCGGATTGCGCTCGCCGGGGCGCCCGCCAAGGCCACGGCAGCGGGCAACCCGCTCGCGCTCGGCAGCTCCGTCACCCTTCAACCGGGGGAGAGCGTGAGCGTGGGGCCGAGCCAGGCCGGCGTCTTCACCTACCTGGCAGTAGCGGGCGGGATTCGGCTCGGCCCGATGCTGGGGAGCCTCTCGCTCCACCCGCGCGCCGGGATCGGCGGGCTCGACGGCCGCCCCCTCCAGGCCGGGGACGAGCTGCCGGTCGGCGAGGCATCCTCCGGGGCGCCAGAGCTGACGCTCGACCCTCCTCCCCTCGCCCCGGAGGCGCCGATCCGGGTCGTGCTCGGCCCGCAGGCCGACCATTTCGACGCAGACGCGATCAACGCGTTCTTGTCGACCCCATACAGCGTCTCCGCCGAGGCGGACCGGATGGGCTATCGCCTGGCCGGCCCTGCGATCCCGCATCTGCGCGGCTTCAACATCGTGTCCGACGGGATCGCGCCCGGCTCCGTGCAGGTGCCCGGTTCCGGCGTGCCGATCGTCATGATGGCGGACCACCAGACCACCGGCGGCTATCCGAAGATCGCGACGGTGATCACGCCGGACCTGCGCATCCTGGCGCAGCGCCGCCCTGGGGAGCCCGTCCGCTTCGCGG